>ONKB01000013.1 GCA_900318305.1 uncultured Prevotellaceae bacterium
AAACAGCACATTATTCTGCTGTTCTGCCAATATTGTTGTATTTTTATTCTCTTCCATCTTCTTATTCAATATAGAATCCAATACTTCCTAATTTATTCTTTATCTCATCCTCTAAGCGGTGGCTTTCAGCGAAGAGTCCGCTGAGTTCTGAGGTCAGGCGTTGCATCTTTTCGGCAAAGGGTTCACCATCATCTGGGTGCTCAGCAATTCCTACATAGCGACCTGGAGTCAGGATATAGTCCTGCGCCTTGATGTCCTGCAAAGACTTTACAGCACAATAGCCGGCTTCGTCTTCAAGGGTGCCTTTGCGGAAAGCCTCGAAGGTGTCCGCAATCTTCTGAATGTCCTCCTGCATCAACTCCCTGACGGCACGGGTCACCATTGTACCCATATTACGGGCATCAATGAACAAGACCTTTCCGGCTTGTTGCTTGTTGCGAGAGAGGAACCAAAGAGATACAGGAATACCAGTCGAGTAGAATAGTTGGCTGGGCAAAGCTATGATACCTTCTACAAGGTCGGCTTCTACTATTTTCTGGCGGATGGCGCCTTCACCACCTGTCTGCGAACTGAGGGCACCATTCGCTAAGACTAAACCAATACGACCTATTGGCGAAAGGTGGTGAATCATGTGCTGCATCCAGGCAAAGTTGGCATTGCCTGCAGGCGGAATACCAAACTTCCAACGGGCATCATTTTCCAGCTTGTCTGCTCCCCAGTCGCTGAGATTGAAAGGAGGATTAGCCATGATGAAGTCTGCCTTCAATGTTGGGTGCTGGTCGTTGAAGAAGGTGTCGGCATAGCTCTTACCCAGATTAGCCTCCAATCCTCGGATAGCGACATTCATGTGAGCCATCTTCCATGTCGAGGGGTTAGCCTCCTGTCCATAGACGCTGATATTGTTGATATCCTTCTGGTGATTCTGTATGAACTTGGCACTCTGTACAAACATACCACCCGAACCACAGCAGGGGTCATAAACACGACCCACATAGGGCTGAAGTATTTCCACAATAGTACGGACTATGCAGCTGGGGGTATAGAATTCTCCTGCGTTCTTTCCTTCCATCGAGGCGAATTTCTGCAAGCAGTATTCATAAACACGACCCAGAAGGTCTTTCTCATCACCCGATGCCAGCATGTGGATATTCGTGAAGAGATCAACAACGTCACCCAAACGACGCTTATCCAACTCAGGACGTGCATAGTTGCCAGGTAGCACACCCTTCAACTTAGGATTCTCGCGCTCGATTGCATCAAGAGCATCATCTATCACCTTTCCTATTTCAGGTGTATGAGCAGCCAGACTGATAACCCTCCAACGAGCCTCCTGTGGAACGAAGAACACACCTTCAGCCTCGTATTCATCCTTATCCTCCACATCAGCCAGCTCATCCTCAAGCAGCTCCTGATACTTCGCCTCAAACTTATCGCTGATGTACTTCAGGAATATCAGTCCCAGAACCACACCTTCGTATTCCGAAGCATTCAGATTGCCTCGCAGCTTATCCGCAGCTCTCCATATCGCTTCCTCAAATCCTATCGAGGTCGTATTCTCTTTCTTTGCCATAATTTCGTCCAAATTATCTATCGTGTAAAGTTACAAAAATTATATGGAAAAGGGATGACATCGTAACAATAACCATAACCTTAACGTTAACAAGTTCTGCCTATAGGAAACAAGTATTCAGGGTAAGACACAAGGCTAGCTTTTCAAGCCTAAAAAAGGGGTAATCTTTATTAATGACACGCAGAATCAGAGTATCATTGGAAAAAAACAGGAAAAACACTTTTTGGTTTTTGTCTAAATCTAAACACAGTATTTTGAATCTGTCACAAAGCCACTTTTGATAAGAAAAAAGTTAATACACCTGTATTTGGAAAGACAATTATTCAACCCATCTGATTGAGATTCTTTTTTGTCCTTTTTGGTACTTTAAAGTCCAAAAATGGACAGAACAGGGCATTTTTAGTGTTTTCAAGCCTTAATCATTTTATTTCCATCTTCTGTTATTGGCAGGGTTTTACTCCCTGATTTTCTGGGTAGTTATGCCCACAATGTGGCGTGATGCAATTTTACTGCCAGAGCCACAAAAAATTTCTGCCAGCTCCAGAAAAAATTTCCCGAGGCTCCAGAAAAAATTTCTCGGTGTTCCATGATAAGTTTTAGCCTGTGTCACGAGATCATTCCGCCTGTCGTTTTAAAGTCATTTGGCCTGT
>ONKB01000052.1 GCA_900318305.1 uncultured Prevotellaceae bacterium
ACGAGATCATTTCGCCTGTCATTTTAAAGTCATTTGGCCTGTCCCAAGATTTGCCTTTGTCCCAAAATGGACAAAAATTCAGGCGAGTGGAAAAGAGCCAAAAGGCTAAAGAGAATTGATGGGGCCAATGGGGCTAATGGGAGATGGGGCAGGCTTAAAAGACCTAGAGGGCCTATAGCCCCAGTGGCCTCATTAACCCCATTAGCCCCATTTGGCCCATTACCCCACAGAGCTTCCTCTTTCAAAAATACCCTGTTCTTTTTTGTCATTGAAGAAGAATTGGGTATTTTTGTTGTGAGAAAGACTGAAAGACAACACTCTAAATAAAATAGAAATATGAAAAAGACTCCTTTACTGTACACAGGCATCGGTGCCATGGGTGCATTGATGGCCACCAGCTGCGGCAACAGCCAGAAACAGAAACAGGCGAGCAAGCCCAACATTGTCTTCTTTTTCGCCGATGATATCGGCGCAGAATGCTTCGGCTGTTACGGCAACAATGACTTTAAGACACCCAACATCGACTCCCTGTCCCGGCAGGGTGTCATGTACACGAACATGAATGCCCAGCCCCTGAGCAGTCCGAGCCGCACACAGGTGCTGACAGGTCAGTACAACGACCGCAACTATGTGGCTTTCGGCTATATGAACGACGACGAGAACACTTTTGCCCACCTCGCACGGCAGGCAGGCTACTCCACCGCCATCGTTGGCAAGTGGCAACTGGGCCGCAGCCGTGAGATGATCAACAAACTGGGCTTTGACGAGTGGTTCTGCTCACAGGTGACCGTTTACAAGGAAAGCCGCGATGCCACCCACACCGACCGCTATGCGAACAGTATATGGGACAATAACGGACGCCATTTTGAGTACTCACAGTATGGTCCCGACCAAATGCAGGAATATGCCTTCGACTACATAGACCGCCAGGTGGAAGCAGGCAAGCCTTTCATGCTGTATTACACAGAACCTCTGGTTCATACCCCCCATGTCAGCACTCCCGACTGTGACGAATGGGACCTGGACTACGGCAGCCGGTTCACGGCAGGACAGGACACAAGCTTCTTCCGCTGCATGGTGAAATACATGGACAAGCAGGTAGGCGACATGGTGCGTTACCTGAAGAAGAAAGGCATCTGGGACAATACCATCTTTATCTTCTCATCGGATAACGGTACCTCCACCCGCATCGTGACCCGCATGGAAAACGGCTCGCTGGAACGTGGCGGAAAAGGCGAGGCCAATTATTTCGGCACCCATGTCCCGATGATTATCACTTGGGGAGACAAGACCACCGCCAGAAAAGTGGACCACCTGGCCGACCTGACTGACATCATGCCGACAATGGCAGATGCCATGGGTGTCAAGATCCCGTCAGACTGGGTCACCGACGGCACAAGTCTCTATCCCGAACTGACAGGTCAGGGTAGCGTAGAGAAGGATCTCGTCCTGATTCACTTCAACCCCCTGTGGCCGACGACACCTTCACCCAAGGCTTCCCGCTATGCTATGAATGACTCCCTGGCATATTTCTGGGACGGCAGGATTTACAACTACCGTACCGATCCGCGGTTCCAGAATGCCGTGAAATATGACGAGGCCCCGGCTGAGACAAAAGAGGCCGTAAAGAAACTCAAAGAGAGGGTTGATGAAATGAAAGACTTCTATCCCGACAAGCCCGGCGCTCCCCGAAGAGGTCATTACAAGACGTTCTACGACTGGGCAGCCCCCCAGAATCCGTTCTAAAGACACCCTGTTCCGGCACAAAGACTCCCAGAAGTTTTTGTGCCGGTTTCACCAGCACAAAAGACAGCAAAGAAATTAAACTTTTCCCCCTGGGATGCATCTAAAGAATAAAAGGAAAAGACCCTGATGAAAAAAACACATTGGTTTCTCACACTCAGCCTTGGATTCTTTCTAAGCATGGGTACCGCTACAAAGGCTCAAGTGGATGACATGAGCAAGTTGAAGAAGTTTTTCAGCAACATCATGTCCTACCACAATCAATACACCCAGGAAAAAGTCTATCTGCACTTGGACAACAACGGCTATTTCCCCGGGGAGACGATATGGTTCAAGGCCTATGTAGTCGGAGCGGGTTCGCTTTTACCCACAGACATGAGCAAGGTGCTGTATGTGGAACTGCTGACACCCGATGGAGAAGTACTCAAGCGAAACAAATACGCTATCCTCAACGGACGCACTTGCGGCGAATTTCACCTCAACAACATAATACATACCGGCTACTATGAGGTACGAGCCTATACCCGTGCCATGCTGAACTGGGACCCTGCGTATGTCTTCTCGCGCGTCATACCAGTCTTCAACCCTCCCAAAGAATCGCTGTCGTACGGGAAACTGACCATGTATGAGCCACGCGACGAGAATGACCGCGCCTTCAAAAGACCTGCTGCCACCCCACTGAGAGAGACAGCAACCCAGTCGGCCGACAAGGTCCTGATGACTTTCTATCCTGAAGGAGGGTACATCACACAAGGAGTGGCGTCAAGAGTGGCCTTCAAGGTTACTGACAAGGGCGGAAATCCATTGTCCACGAAAGTGAGCCTCCGCAGGGACAATGACACCGAGGTCTGCACAACAGAAACCGTCCATGAAGGCATGGGGGTACTGAATGTCCCTGCTGACTGGAACGGCGGTTATGCCCTGGTGGAAAACACATCGGGGAAGCAGGTGAAATTCCGTCTGCCTGCCGCACGCCAGACAGGCTGTGACATCTCGACAATGGTGAACGAGAACGGAGATTTAGTCATCAAGGGCAAGAGCAATGCCAGTTTCACGTCACAGACATTAGGTATCAGTGTGGTCTGCAGGGGGATAGCTTGCTATTTTGACACCCTGCAGATGGCTCCATCGGCAGCTTTTGAGAAAAAAGTGCCTTACAAACAACTCCGTGGCGGCATCCAGCAGGTGACTGTCTTCACCCCACAAGGTGAGATACTGAGTGAGCGTCTTGTCTGGATAGAGCCACATAAGGCCCCAATGGAATTTGTCGTGGCACAGAATGCCAGCACTTATGAACCCTTCTCTCCGATAGTACTCGATTTCACCCTGAAAGACGCACAGGGACATCCGCAACAAGGCGAGTTCTCCCTGGCCGTTCATGACATAGAAGGAGAACTGGGGGCTGACGGAACTGACATCAACACGGAGCTGTTACTGTGCTCTGACCTGAAAGGATATATTCATAAGCCAGAGTATTACTTTGAGGCCAACGACGAGACCCACCGCCAGGCCCTCGACCTGCTGATGATGGTGCAAGGATGGCGCCGCTATGCCTGGAAAGAGATGTCTGGCGTTGAGCCATTCGTACTGAAGCAACCTGTGGAGGACGGCCTTCTCGTTGACGGCAGAATTGTGGACAACTCCTCCAAGCACAAGGGGAAAGAGGGTATGGATGTCAATCTGATGATTATGCTGGGAGGCACGTTTGTCAGCGGTGACACCAAAAGCGCTGCCGACGGCAGCTTTGCCCTGCTGGCTCCCGATTTCTATGGCGACGGCGTGGCCTACTTTACGGCAACAGTAAATGACAAGCGCAAATCATGCAACGTGGCCCTGAACCGCGGATTCTCTCCCGCACCATCGCCTTACCATCCGCTGGCCATGAAGACAGACCTGCCCACATACAAGAACGAACTGGCCAGAATAGAACCAGAACTGTTCCAATGGACAGACACACTGCCCAAGATTATCCATCTGCCGGAAGCAAGTGTGAAAGAGAAACAGCTATTTCATCCCTGGGGCTCCCGTTTCACCTGGATGGGAGGAGAAGAAGCCGGCAAACGGCGTGCCTCGCTATACTATAATATAGAGGACGCTTTGGATAAGCTGCTGGACTCTGGCGAGCAGGAAATGTCCTTGTGGGATTGGCTGGCAAAGGTGAATCCCCACCTGACAGTGGAGATCCCTACAATAACGCCCAAGACCTCCTTCCCTGGCGGTGACAGTAACCCCGATCTGACGAATACCCATCCAGACCCAAACGATTATCTAATCCCTAACCCCATATTGTGGTACAGAGGCTGCAAAGTAAAGGTACTGCTTGACAACACCCGTCCCATAGGTGATATCGATTTCATGATGAGCGATGTGCGCTCACTGGTTATATGCGAGGACCTGAATACATATAAGAATCTCACTGGCGATATGTCATTCAGCGATGACGGACGCCCCTTCGTAACGATATTACTATATAGCCGTGTTGACCGTGGACTGCTGAAAGACCGCAAGGGACAGCGTGTGACGGTGATTCACGGATACTCTAAATATGAGGAGTTCTATAATCCGGACTACCGTACTGCAGACTCCCCCTCACCAGAGGACGTACGCCGCACACTATACTGGAATCCTAATGTCACTACCGACAAGAACGGTAAGGCCCATGTGATTTTGTTCAGCAACAGCCGCCCGAATCAGCATATCAGGGTCAATGCCCAGGGCATGGCCATAACCGGCCAGATGTTCAGTAGTAAATAAAAGAGGAAAGAGCCTCACCCCTAACCCCTCTCCAGAAGGCGAGGGAAACTATTATATCATTGAACTTGAAGGACTTAGCAGCTGCTCCCCTAAGTTAGGGGTTTCTGTCCCCCGATGAACGGGGGAACCGAAGGGGGTGTAAAGACCATTGACTGTCACGTAGTGACTGAGGAGTGTGCCCGCGCTAGTAAAGTAAAACTCGTTAAGGTTAAGGTTATCGTTATGGTTAACGTTTTGTCTGGTTCCCGAGTTTGTCGAAGGAGAACTTCTTAAACTTCTTAAACCCCTTGAACCCTTTAAAGTGTGTCTGCGCTAGAGTTCACAACACTTTAGCCTGTTTCCTGCCAAGAGAATCCTGAGAGACTTCTATGTGGGGACAAACCCTTTCGTTCAGGTATTTGGATGTACTCAGTATCCCTATGGAATTACCCGACATTCTCTGGTAATGGACAATGGCATCCAAGGCAACACTTACTGCGTCATCGTCCAAGTCGTCCATCCCGCCGTCAATAAACATACTGCCTTTACGGGAGTGCTCATCCTGAATAGCCGACAACCCTAAGGCCATTCCCAGACATACAACAAAAATCTCTCCGGATGAGAGTGTATCAACATCGCGTTGCTGATCAAGCATGTCACGGTCAATCACTCCAATATCCAACGTTCCGGGTAAAGCATGAAGGTAATATCTGGAGTTGATTCTACGCAGCTGGGCATTGGCGGATTTCAGCAAGACGGCAAAAACTTCCCTCTGGGCAATCTGACGGAACTTACTGCCATCGGGACTTCCCATCAACTCACACAATTTATCCCATCTGTCAAGTTCCGACCCGAGGTGTACCTTATCGGCTTCATAAGAAGACAATTTCTCAATACTGTCCTGATGCTTATCCAACAAGAACTGTATCTGAGCCATGTTTTTCTCCGCCGTTTCTATCTCGGAAGAAAGAACCCGGCGACGCTCCTGAAATTCCAACTCATTGCCAAGGAATTCCTCAAGAGGCCTGTCTTCCGACTGAATGATATGGAGTATCTTCATGTCGGCTCTCTCCATATCGGCATTAGCTCTTTCCAGGCATGCTTTCTTGGCATCTATTTCTGCCCGAAGGAGATTCCAGTCACGCTTGTCGGTAAATATTTTCTCCAGCTCAAAATACTGAATGGGAGTATTCTCGTTATCGCTGCGCACTATCTGGAAGTCTAATTCCGAACTGAGCTCATGCAGCTCCTGTTCAGCCTTGCTCTGCTGTTGCTGCAACATGGCTATATTAGACTCTATTCCATCATGGATTCTTTTGTTTTCCAGATATTTGTCCATCGCCTCATTCACGTCAACCCGGGCAGCAAGAATCCTGTCCAGATAGGATTTCTCCACGTCGGTTGCCGATTTCTCGCTGAATTGTTGTGTCATCTCCGAACGGGTTACCCTGATTTTCTCAGCAAGCAACTTTATCTCTCTCGTATTGTCCGCTATCTGGTTGTGAATGATTTCGGAAACTCTCTGCACCGAAGAAACATCTGCGCGTAACCGGTACACCTGGGCATCCACTTCAGACATCTGTTTCTGGAGGTTTCTCCAATCAGACTGTATGGATGCCATCTCCCTGACAAAATCGTCATAGCTGCTCTTGTATTTCTCTTTCCATAACGGGATGGTTACATTGGGTTCCAACCGTGAGAACAAAACGGCTATCTTCTTGTCATTGTTTTTTATACGCTCTTCCGTTTCATGCAGAAATGTTTCAAGAACATGGTCCTCTGCTTCAACATCAGTGTGTTTTTTCTTTTCTGCCGCCAATTCCGTCGTCAGTTCCTGAATGGCCTTGTTGATCTTGTTGAGAGAAGCCTGGTGATAATTATACTCTGCAATCCGCCTCTTACTGTTTTCCAGTTCGCGGGTTGAATGATCAAGCATATGGGTCAACAAGGTTATGCGGTTAGTGTGGTTGACAGACGCAGAGGTATTTTTAAAAGAAGGATCAAGATGTAAAAATGCCTCCCAGCGAGAGAGCATTTCAGATGTCTGGAGTTTGAGTTGTTCCAGAATCTTCCCTTTCTCCTCCAGCAAGAGCCGCATGCTCAATTTCTGGTCACGGGCCTCATCATAGGCCTCGACGCTGTTTTTATAAGCCGCTTCCGCCTCTTCCTTGTCTTGCGTAAAGTTGTTGACGAGGTCTTCTGTGGCCTGGGCGTAATACGGGTGATGGGTACCTCCACATACAGGACACGGAGATCCTTCATTCAACTGCTTGCGCATATCCAAAAGTTGTTTGTGCTGTGCCAACAACAGTACCTTCTGAGCCGTCTCAAGCTGTTTTTTTCTCTCATACATCACTTGGGAGATATGAGGATATTCCTTTTCCAGTTTCATCAGTTCAGCTGTAATGCTCCTGATTTCATTGGTCAATTTGTCCTGGCGCTCATAATTACCCGCTATATTCATCCATAGGTCACGGGCGTGACGAGAGTCTTTCTGTAAACCAGAGCAGTTGATAATCTCCTGCTGTAAATCTGCTGAAGTCAAGCCCAGATTGGCTTGGATGTGGATGCTCAAATCTGCCTTCAACGAAGTCATACGGGACTGCAGCTCATTCTGATTGCTCTTAAGGTTCACTCTTGACCGTTTATCCGCCAGCATGTCTCTCTGAATGTCCTGCAGCTTTTGACTGTTTTTTTGATTGTCCAAATATAAATCGTGCAACTTGACTATATCGGCTTTCACGTCGTCCATCTTCTCTATCATCGGACGATGCATCGAGATGGCTTGCAGGTCGTAATTTAACTGTTGCTGCTTTTTCAAGCTGTTGTCCAGTTCCTGTTCCTTGGCTTTGAGGTCCAGGAGGAGGGCATCCTTCTGCTCGTTCAACCTATCGGTCTCTTCCTGAAGCACATTGAGTTTCTCTGTATATACCTTTATCTCGCCCTCACACGAATAGACCCTGTTAATAAGCGGCAGGGTATTGGTATATTCTGTCTTGCATAACTCCAGATTCTCCCTGTGTTTCTTGAGGGTTGCAGCTGAGCTGTCATAATCCTGTTTATTCTCGCGAAGACTCCGCCGCAAATCAGTTATTTCCGAGCGGTAATACTCCATCTCCTTTTTCTTGCCGTTGATGGCGTCATATAATGACTGAAAAGGCTGAAGCTTGTCAAATCTGTCTAACTGTGATTTCTGCTCATGTAAGGCATTATAGGCATTCTGCGCCTGCAACTGTACCTGTTTGAGCTCTTCCTGATGTGACTTGGCAGAAGAATACTTTTTGCACCATTCCAGGCACCTGTCCACCTCTTTGGCAGCTATCACGGCTTTTTCCCGTTTGCCTTTTTCCAACAGAAACATCTCCTGGTATTCCCTCAATTTGTCGTCAGAGAGCCTGTTTTTGCTGATGCCTTCGAGCATACTTATAATTTTCTCATACCCTTTGCGGATTTCCATGCGATGCATGAAAACACGTCGGGACATCTGGCCGTAAATCTCCGTGCCTGTCAGTTTCTCCAGCAGGAGATTCTTCTCTTCAGGAGCAGCCAAAAGGAAATGCGCCCAGCGACGCGGAGAAAGGATGGCTGTAGAGACAAACTGAGAATAAGTCAAACCTACAAGAACGTCTATGCTCTCCTGGACACGCTCATCTCCCCTCCACTGTCGGGAGACAGGAGACAACTGCCTCAACACACGGCTTACCTCCATACCAGAAGCCGACTTCCCCTGCTGACATTGCCACCGAGCCTCATAGACATCTCCTGTCTCCAGCGAGAACTGGAGCCGAACAAAACCCTTGACGGCTTTCTGCGACAGATAACCTTGAGGATAATCCTCTGCATGGGCTGTATTGTCATTCTGGGAGTCAGTATACGTTTTGCCATACAAGGCTATACAGATGGCATCCAGGAAAGGAGCAAGTGAGACACCAGAACCGCCGGTGACAACAAACAGCCTCGCTGCATTCAGCGGTTTTTTCCCGAAATCAACGATCTGTTTCCCAGAGAAAGAAAGTATATTGTCTATTTCCAGTTTTTCTATTCTCATACTCTTCCTTGATATAGGCGCTCCGCTTTCTCACAGGTTCGCTTCACCTCAGCCAGCATGCGCGCAATCTCCTCGGGCATCTCCCCGTTATAAAGTTGACTATACATCTCACGCACCATTGCACCGGGAATCAACCGCTGCAAATCATCAGGCGTCAAATCGGCGTAACATGCCTTCAGAGTTTCCTCTGGCATGACTTTCTCCATGCGACAGACTTTTATGCGGCGGCCTTCCAGCTCTGTCTGGAGTTGCTCAAGCATCTCCGGGGAAATCTCAGCTTCACGCATCTTGATTTCAACATAAGGGTATAAGGCCGTGTCATCGCCCGAGGATTTCTTCTCAAAAGACGACAGCTGGCTCATCACCTCCCGGAAAGAACCTCCCGCATCAGACGGTATTGTCAACAGTTTTCTGAGCGGCTCATACTCCACCATCCGGACATTGACAGAACCGTCCTGTCCCAAGTCAACGATATTGATGCCATGGCTATAGTCTCTCTCGGAGAAAGCCAGGGACAAAGGACTTCCCGCATACCAGACATTGCTTTTACCTGCCACTTCCTGAGCCTGATGAATATGTCCCAACGCCATATAGGACACTTTGGATGACAGGGAGGTAAAATCAACGATATTATCACCGTTTTCTGCGATATAATCGTCCTTCCCGGTCAGGGGAATCCGTGAGCCTTTAGCAAGAACATGTGCCATGACAACAAGAGGCATCCCGGAGAAACGCTTGGCAACATCTCTCATCAGCGTCCCATAAGCCTGACCATCTGACACCAAGTTTCTGTCAGCCGGTATAGCCAGAACCAGTGCCTGCTCGGCAGGATGGTCAACCGCATTCACCGGTATGCACAACTCCTCGAAGTCGGTTTCCCAACGCCCATTAACAGGAATCTGGTAACGCACCTGCACACCTATGCGATGAAAAACAGGCAACGAAGATTCCATGTACCTTGCATTGTCATGATTGCCAGCAGACATAATGACACGCATCTGAGGATTATCCTGAGTCAGTTGCGTCATGAAATCCCAAAAGACACGTTCTTCCTCGGGTAAGAGACCTGCACCATTGAACACATCACCCACAACAAGAAAAGCATCAGGACGATAACTATGCGTCTGCTGCAAAAGCCATTTCAGAAAATGCTCATGCTCCCGCACACGTCCTGTACCCCAAAACTTGTGTCCGATATGCCAATCGGCAGTATGTAATAATCTCATTACCTATTTAACTTCCAGGTCACTCCTTCGCGGGTATCTTTAACTTCAAACCCAAGTGCTGCCAATTCGTCACGGATAAGGTCGCTGGTTGCCCAGTCCTTGTTTGCCTTCGCCTTTTGGCGGATATCCAGCAACAGGTCAATTGCCTTGCCATAGGCCGCTTCCCTTTCTCCGCTGCCCTCGTCTTCCATGCGAAGTCCCAAAATGTCGGATGTAAATATCCGGAATGCCTCTTTCAAGGCCTCTAAGGCATCAGGAGTTATGGTATTCTGCTTATCTGCCAACTGGTTAATCATGCGGCATGCTTCAAAAAGGTGGCTGATGAGAACCGGTGTATTGAGGTCGTCATCCATTGCCTCATAGCACTTGGCAACAAGCTGGTCAACATAAGTCTTATCGACTTTCCCGTCAACGGCAGGGGCAATGCGGCCCAATTGCTTCATGGCATCAAACAGACGCTCCATACCCTTACGGCTTGCCTTGAGCGCCGTATTGCTAAAATCTACCGTACTGCGATAATGGGCCTGCAAAATAAAGAAACGAATCGTCATGGGAGAATAGGCCTCGTCCAATTCCTTATGATTACCGGTGAAGAACTGCTCAAGGGTAATGAAATTGCCCAGACTCTTGCCCATTTTCTGACCATTGATGGTTATCATGTTATTGTGCATCCAGTAATGCACCATCTCACTCCCCTGACTGGCCACAGCCTGGGCGATTTCGCACTCATGGTGAGGAAAAACCAGATCCATGCCGCCACCGTGAATATCAAAATGACTGCCCAGATACTTCCTGCCCATTGCCGTACATTCTGTGTGCCATCCCGGGAATCCTTCGCTCCAAGGACTCGGCCAACGCATAATGTGCTGTGGCTGGGCTTTTTTCCAAAGCGCAAAATCCACCTGGTTGTGTTTCTCGTCCACGCCATCCAATGTGCGGGAATTATTGATGACATCCTCCAGATTGCGGTTAGACAACTTGCCGTAATGATATTTCTGATTGTACTTTTCTACATCAAAATATACGCTGCCCTCACTCTCGTAGGCATATCCGTTGGAAAGTATCTCTTTAACCAATTCTATCTGCTCAATAATATGCCCTGTGGCATGAGGCTCTATGCTGGGAGGCAAAACGCCCAAGGCCTCCATTGCCTGATGATAGCGCAACGTGTAATATTCAGCCACTTCCATAGGCTCAAGCTGCTCCAGCCGGGCTTTCTTGGCTATCTTATCCTCGCCTTCATCAGCATCGTGCTCCAAATGGCCGACATCGGTGATGTTCCGGACATAGCGCACTTTATATCCTATATGCTTCAGGTAGCGGAACAGGATATCAAAAGTTATTGCCGGCCGGGCATGACCCAGATGGGGGTCTCCATATACAGTAGGCCCGCATACATACATGCCCACATGGGGCGCATTCAAGGGTTTGAACAACTCTTTTGTACGTGTCAGCGTATTATAAATTACCAATTCGTGTTTCATATTTTGTTTGTTTTATATTTGTCCGTCATTCCTGAGGAGCTGCAACAAATGTTCAACAGCTTCTTCCTCGGGTATATTCTTTTCCACACATTCTTTTCCTCTATAAAGGCTTATCTTTCCTCTTCCTGCACCGACATATCCATAGTCTGCACCAGCCATCTCACCCGGTCCGTTAACTATACAACCCATCACAGCCACTTTCAAATTGGCCATTCCCTGGGTTGCCGACTTTATCCGGGCTATGGTGGCTTGCAGGTCATACAGCGTCCGGCCGCAACCAGGGCAGGAAATATATTCCGTGCGTGTCCTGCGCAAACCTGCCCCCTGAAGGATAGAGAACGACGTCCTGCTCAACAGCCTGTTCATCGCATCGTTGTGCACAGCAGAACTGGAAAGATATAACCCGTTGCACAACCCGTCAAACAACACAGCGCCGCAATCCAAAGAGGCGGCTATCTGTATGTCCTCTTCCTGTTTCAGGGAATAGTCGTATGACAAGAACAACACCACCGGATTGGACAGGCCGCGGTTCAGCATGCGATGAATCAAAGAACGGAACTCACCCACATGGTTGACATGGGTACTTTGGGCAATGACGACGACTTCAGGATGATTGCGCAGACATTCCTCAATGGCATTGTCCATCAGATGACAAGGCAAAAACATAAACTTCATCTTTGCCTCATAGACATCTATCTGGGAAAGCATCTGAAATGAAAAAGCAGGATAGACGTCAGGCTCATCACGCCACACACTGGCATCAACAATATATCCACCCTTGAAACCTTTCACTTCACGCGGGAACTTATTCCCACAATACAAAAAGTCGGGTTGCATGGCGTCATTCAGGGAAAACTTATCGCTGATGACAACAGGCGGATTGGTGCCGCCTATGTTAAAGATGGCCTGCGTTTCACGCTGCTGAGGATTCACATAATCAAATGTGTCTGCAATACGTCCACCCACACTATGCTTCTCCTCGCGCTGACTGACGTAATCCACAATTTTTCGCGCCACCGGTATTTCCTTTTCAGGACTCTCGCTCAGGGAAACCCTGATTGTATCTCCAATGCCATCGGAGAGTAACGCACCGATACCTAAAGCACTCTTTATTCTGCCGTCTTCGCCTTCTCCTGCCTCAGTCACACCCAAATGCAAGGGGAAACGCATTGACTCCGCCTCCATCACACATGCCAACAGGCGAACAGAGCGAACCATGACAGCGACATCGCTGGCTTTTATAGAAATAACGACGTCATGGAAATTCTCCTTCTTGCAGACACGCAAGAATTCCATACAGCTCTCCACTATACCCTTTGGCGTATCTCCATAACGACTCATTATCCTGTCGGACAAAGAGCCATGGTTCACTCCTATACGTACTGCAGTATGATGTTTCTTGCAAATCCGCAAAAACGGTATCAGTCGGCTCTCTATCTTTTCAAGCTCCGCCTGATACTCCTCATCGGTATATTCCAGATGCTTGAATGTCCGTGCGGAATCAACATAGTTGCCGGGATTGATGCGGACGCCTTCTACGATGGTAGCCGCAACATCGGCTACCGCAGGATTGAAGTGGACATCAGCAATCAGCGGTGTAAACAAACCTTTCTGACGTAATTCACGGCATATATTCTTAAGATTCTCGGCCTCCTTGGTTCCCTGAGTGGTCAAACGGACATAATCCGCCCCTGCAGCAATAATGGCCTCACATTGGGCGACACACCCTTCTGTATCAGTAGTAGGCCGGGTCGTCATGCTCTGCAACCTGACAGGATAAGACCCTCCCATAGGTATTTTCCCGACATTGACTATGGTACTCTGCCGACGCCGATAATTAAAATAGGCTATCTCATTTCGTTGTTTGTCACTCATACAAACTTAATTGGTCTTATTCTTATAGGTCACTTTCTGCAACTCCTCGTTGGCTTTTACAATCTTGTCCTTCAAGCCCGACTTATAGGCCTGCAACTTGCCTGCCAATTCCTGATCAGCCAGCGCCAGCATCTCAACCGCCAATATCGCTGCATTCAGCGCCGCATTGACTCCGACAGTTGCCACAGGGATGCCTGGAGGCATTTGTACAATCGACAACATGGCATCCAGTCCATCGAGCATTCCTTTAATGGGAACGCCTATAACGGGCAGGGTTGTGTTTGCTGCTATCACTCCAGGCAATGCTGCCGCCATTCCGGCTCCAGCGATGATGACTTTCAAGCCACGAGCTTTTGCCTCCCAGGCAAACGCCTCCACTTCTGCCGGAGTGCGATGGGCAGAAAACGCATTCATCTCAAAGGGAATATCCATTTCATCGAGGAATGCTGCCGCCTTCTCCATAACAGGCAGGTCACTCGTGCTTCCCATGATTATACTGACTATAGGTTCCATATATTTATATTTGAATTATTACACAATCAAAATCGTTATCACTCCACAGAGAAAACCAACGACTGCGCCCCAGTTTACTTCTCTCAAGGAGTGCTGACGCAATATTATCCTACTGCTACCTACCATGCCGGCGATGAGTAATGTCAGGCACAGCCACCACAGAGGATTAAAATTAAATATTATCGAGAATGCCAGCAAGGCACCATTCATGGCTCCTGCCGCAGCCGCATGGGTACTGATGCGGAACCAATTATTAACAATGGCACATACCACTTCCACTGACAAGGCACAAACCAATATGCTTATCATGAAATGGGGTATATGCAGACTGTCCATTAACACCAGGCAACAAGAATAGCAAACAATCGTTATGACATAGGGAACAAATCTCAGCTCCCGCTTTGTCATCTGATGACGCCGCAAACCGCTCAGTTTCCCATACATGGCAATACCCAGCAACGGCAGAGCAATCGTAAACCCATATACCACCCCAAGAATCAATAATTTATAATTCAACGGCAACAACTTCATGTAGCTGAAGACAAACATGACAAGAAATGCCAGTATGCTGAAATAGAAAGGAGCAAACAAAATAGACAACACCTTTGCGGCATAAATCAAATATTTCTCTGTCATTGTTTTCTCAATCTGGCCACAGGTATTTTCATCTTAACCCTATACTTGGCAACCGTCCGGCGGGCAACAGACAAACCTGCTTCATTCAACAAATCTGTTATCTCATCATCAGAATATGGATGGCGTTTGTCTTCGCCATCTATTATCTCCTGCAATTTATTCATTATCTTCATCTTGGCCAATTCCTCACCATCCTTGGTGATAAACCGCTCATTGAAAAAGAACTTCAATGGAAAGATGCCGAATTCCGTCTGCACATACTTGTTCTTTGTCACCCTTGATATCGTACTTTTATCCAAGCCCGTTTCCCTGGCAACATCCTCAAGAATCATCGGCTTCAGCATAACACTATCCCCGTCTTCGAAAAATTCCCTTTGCAAATTGACAATCGCCGTCATCGTACGCAACAGGGTGTCACGCCTTTGTTCAATGGCCTTGATAAAGTTCTTGGCAGACTCCACTTTTTGTTTCACATAAAGAGCGGTGTTTTTCTTCTCACTGGACAGATTCTTCTTGTTGTTCTCAAATTCTGCCAACAGTTCTGAGAAGGACCTGCTGATACGCAACGCCGGCACTTCACCCTGATTCAGCACGACCTCAAAATGGCCATCGTCCTCCTGCGTAACACTAAAGTCGGGTATGATGCCCTGCGCATCACCAGCTGTATCATTTATTCCAGTTCCAGGACGGGGATTAAGGCGCCGCAAAATATGGAGCACCGCCTCAAACTGTTCCGGCTGGAGATGATACCGCTGCCTCAACTTGTCATATCTTTTGTTTATAAAATCATCAAAATGATGCTCTATAATACGTATTGCCGTCTTCACTTCATCAGAGCGGTTGTCCAAATGCCTTAACTGGATGAGCAGGCACTCCTGAAGAGAAGTCGCCGCAATGCCTACGGGCTCAAAGGTCTGAAGAATTCCCAATACTTCCCTCAGTTCCTCAACCGTAGTGTCCACGTTTTCATGAATCTCCAAATCAAACTTAATAGACTCCAGACTGCTACGCAACAAGCCGTCATTGTCCAGTGAACCTATGAGATACTCCAACAATTCCCGCTGACGATCGGTGACATCATGCTCGCCAATCTGCATGCGCAAGTTTTCGTAAAATGATTCCTGTTGGCTGAAAGCAACAAATCTGGGCTCCTCCCTATTGTATGAAGACTGCAGCATATAATCGGGAATATCGTCGTCATTGGCATAATCATTACGCCGCTCACTATACTCCCTGTCCACAGGGTAACCATCATCTTCCGCATCATTGAAATCATCCTGGTACTCTCCAGAGGAATACTCTTCAGAAGAGTTCTCCTCAGAAGAATACTTTTCTTCAACATCACTTGACTGGCTACTCTCCAATGCGGCATTATCAAGAATCTCTTTTTCAACGTGGGCTTCAAGCTCATTAACAGACATTTCTGTCAGTTTAACCAACAACAATTGCTGAGGTGTCAAGTTTTGAACTTGAACCTGATTCTGAACCTGAACCTGTTCTTGTGATATTCTCTGCCCCATTATACAAAGTATAATGCAAAATTACAATAATCGTACCAATCCCGTCATATACCCCCACAACAAATTTCATTTTAAACAACGATACAAGGCAGAAAAAGACACCTTCCCCCGGCAAAAACTCCCCAAAAATTTGCTCATGTATCAAAAAATGCTTTATTTTGCATGTTAGTAATGACATTGACTATGTTTCAGCCATCCACTTTAACCCAGATAATCACAACGATTCCCGCCATCCTGTTCTGGGGATTTTTTTCTCTGTCGTCAGGTTTACTGCTACTCCTGGCCATTATTGAAAGCATCCATTTCTTCGTGCGCAAGGACCGCTGGATTCAATATTTCAATTATTGGCGCCAATGGCTTTCGTCATTTCTTTGGATCACTCTGGCCAGCTGGGTCGGCTTACTTGCCGTACTCGCCATTAATTGGTCCAACTTGTTTTTGAAAGTGCCTTTTATTATCTCCCTCGTTTCTGTCGGATGCGAGATATTTGTCATTCTTGTTGCGGCAATACTGCTATACCTTATGCAGAAAAAAAGAGAACGTTTTTCTGCAAAGAATCATCTTATAGTCACATGGCTGTCGGGCTTGTTCTTCAACCTGACCTTATGGTGGCCTGTCGCCATCTCTGCATGGGCAGAATGCCCTCTGGGAACCCTCGTCAACAGCAACGACATGACACTCTCATATTCAAACTTGTCCTGGGTTGTTCTCTCTCCGTTGGCTGCCCTGAAATTTTTCCACATGATGACATCCTGCTGGGTAGTCGGAGCTACTTTCTTCACTTCAATCTGTTGCGTAAACTATCTCCGGAATCAAGCCCTGGAAAAGGATAAGACATGTATTTTCATCGGTATTACCGTAACATTTCTAAGTTTAGTCCTTACCATGTGTATCGGTGACAGTACAGGATATACCGTCGCAAAGCAACAGCCCATGAAAATGGCCACCATCCAAGACATTGAAAAGGGAGGCAAGCAGATGCCTTTCACCCTTTTTGGTCCCATCAAATTCTCAAATATGCTTTCAAGGCTTTCTACACACAGCAATTTTGGATTTGTACCAGGAAAAGAGGATGTCGTAAACGGAGGATATGCCTTGCCAGAGGGCGGTATGGCAAAGTCTTTCCAGGAAAAACACGATTTAGCATTACAGGCCTTCAAGACACGCCATGGCATTAACGATGAGAGACAAGAACAGCAGTTTCGCTACGAAAGCCAATATCTGGGCTATGCCTCACTTAACTCGCCTTCGCAAACCAAGCTATCCTCAGACATATTTTTCTGGGCATTCAGGATAATGATAGGAACAGGCTTCTTCCTTCTGTTATTACTTGGGTCGCTGATCTATGCGTTGATCAGCAATACCAGCACATGGAGCAATCGTATTCTGAGAGTAAATATCCTCACCTTCCCCTTAGCGCTTTGCTGTACGCTCTGCGGATGGTTTATTGCCGAATTTGGGAAATACCCCTGGGCCATCACCGATTTCATCACCGTCAGCGATGTCCTTCCGCATTATCCCACCTTTATTTATTATGCCGAGCTTATCCTTGTTATCCTTTTGAGCATCGCACTTATTTTCTTCTCTATCCGTAAAAACAAGATATAGCCATCATGAAAATACAGACTATCCTACTTTTTCTCTCCCTATTCATTATCCCTTGCTCTTTGGGAGCACAGGATATTAAGTCCTTTACGGGAAAAGTGAAGGATGGATATAATTTCTGGCTTTACACACCCCAGGGGTACTCGCCTCAGGAAAAATCTCCCCTCATCATCTTCCTGCACGGAAAGAGCCTTTGCGGGAACAATTTACACAGGGTACGCAGATATGGAACCATTCATGCCATAGACAAAGGGAGAAACATCCCCGCCATTGTCATGGCCCCACAGAATCCCGGAGGAGCATGGAAGCCCCAGAGAATCATGAATTGCCTGAACTGGGCAGGGGAGAACTATGCCATTGACACCAATCGGGTTTATGTCGTTGGCATCAGTTTAGGCGGATACGGAACACTCGATTTTATCGGCACATATCCAGACAAAGTCGCTGCCGCAGTCGAACTCTGTGGAGGAACAACCTTAAAAGACGTTTCAGGATTAACTCAAATACCTCTTTGGATTTTTCATGGCACCGCCGACAAAGCAGTTCCATTAAGTGCCTCCCAGAAAGTCATTGCCGGAATGGAATCTTCCGGAGGGACCGACAGACTTATCTTCACCAAGCTGCAAGGTTTTAATCATGGGGCGCCTGCCAAGATATTGTATCTGAAAGAAACATACAACTGGCTTCTTGAGCATTCGTTGACGGATAAAGGCCGACCCGTGAACAGGACCTACGACATCTCCCCGAAGGTTATCAGGAATGCCTATCAGGATTTACACCGGTAATACAACATTGTTGTTTTCCATAAGACTTTCTGCACAACATGAGGGCAGCTGTCAATATGCTGTCATCTTCTCCTTGGAATATACCATAAATAAAAGGCGACAAACTCAAAACATCATGTCGGAGGTTTGACTTCTATCAACTTTATAGTAATTTTGCAGTATATTTTACAGACAGCATATTATAAATCATGGTTTCTAATATAGATATTAAGAAATTAGGGCTCTCCCCGGAAGAAGTTTTGAAAAGCAAGGAACAATACGGAGAGAATGTCCTCACCCCCGCCAAACGTCCTTCTTGGATAAAGCTGTATTTAGAGAAATTTGAGGACCCAATTATCCGAATCCTTCTTGTAGCCGCATTTCTGTCACTTATCATAGGTTTCTTTGAGAACGAATATGTTGAGACCATCGGCATTATCATCGCTATCTTACTCGCTACCGGCGTTGGATTTTTCTTTGAGCTGGACGCCTCAAGAAAGTTTGACATCCTTAATGCCTTGGACCAAGAGGAGCCTTGCACAGTCATACGCGACGGGAAAATCACACAAATCTCAAGAAGCAAAATCGTTGTCGGCGACATCATTGTCCTGCAACAGGGCGAAGAAATACCTGCAGACGGCGAACTGCTGGAGAGCATTCAGCTCATTGTTGACGAGAGTTCCCTGACCGGCGAGCCCAGCACACCGAAATTTCTTTTAGGAGAAACGCCGGAGGACATCAAAGAGGCCACATACCCGTCACACTTGGTTTATCGCTCAACGAAAATATTAGAAGGTCATGCCGTCATCAGGGTCACAGCTGTGGGAGACCGGACAGAAATCGGCCATGTCGCCAAAGAATCAGTAAAGGAAACAGATATTCCCACCCCCTTACGCTTGCAACTTGACAAATTGGCATCTCTTATTTCCAAGGTATCCATTATTGTTTCTGTTCTCATCTTTGTCATCTGCACTATTCATGGCATACACAACTATTTCTCCCTGCTTCCGCCAGACATGCCCATTGACTGGCTAAGAGTGGGCGGCATCTGCCTCAAGTATTTCATGATTGCAGTAACGCTGATTGTTATGGCTGTTCCCGAAGGACTGCCTATGGCCGTAACGCTCAGCCTCACTTTAAATATGAGGCGCATGCTCGTCACCAACAATTTGGTTCGCAAAATGCATGCCTGCGAAACCATGGGAGCCGTCACCGTAATATGTACCGATAAGACTGGGACCCTTACACAGAATCTGATGAAGGTAGAAGATATCTACGGGGATTCCCTGTCAGAAGATTTGCTCATTCAAAACATGGCTGTCAACTCCACCGCCCTCATCAATGACGACGGAACGCCTTGCGGAAACCCTACCGAATCAGCCCTCCTGAGATACCTGAGAGAGCAGGGGGCCGACTATCTCCAGTTGCGCCAGCAAGCTACGATTATCTCACAGCTTCCTTTCTCCACAGAAAGAAAAATGATGGGTACCCTTATCAGCGGCCACGGAAAAAACATCCTGTTCCTGAAAGGAGCGCCCGAATATATCCTTGCGCTCTGTAAAATCCCTTCCGACCAACTGGCGGAAATCAAAGAAAAACTAGAACACTATCAGGAATCCGCTATGCGGACGTTAGCGTTTGCCTATCTGGAGACAACCCAAACAGATATCCAACTATGCCTTGAGCAAGAGCAGTTCTTGTTCCAGGGCATCGCTGCCATCATGGACCCTGTAAGAGAAGATGTCCCCTATGCAGTCAAAGCTTGCACCAACGCACATATTAATATAAAAATCGTTACTGGCGACAACGAGAAAACCGCTGTGGAAATAGCCCGGCGCATCGGACTCTGGACAGCAGCCGACACTATTGGGAAAAATGCCCTCACAGGCAAAGACTTTGAGCAGCTTTCCGACCAAGAGGCTCTTTCCGTCCTTCCAGACCTGAAAGTCATCAGCAGGGCACGTCCTATGGATAAGCAACGCTTAGTCTCTCTTCTTCAAAAACAAGGGGAAACTGTTGCGGTTACCGGCGACGGCACCAACGATGCTCCCGCCCTGAATCAGGCACACATCGGTTTGGCCATGGGGTCTGGTTCCGCCGTAGCCAAAGAAGCCGGAGACATTACTTTGCTGGACGATTCCTTCTGCTCTATTGGTACAGCTGTCATGTGGGGACGTTCATTATATAAGAACATCCAACGCTTCATCACCTACCAGCTCACCATCAGCATCTCAGCCCTGTTGATTTCCATTGTCGGGGCTTTTATGGGAACTGAAATGCCTTTGACTGTCACCCAGATTCTGTGGATTAACCTCATCATGGACACTTTGGCTTCAATGGCCATTTCCACGCTGCCTCCTTCTCCCAGCGTCATGAAAGACTCTCCGAGAAAAACATCCGATTTCATCATAACCAAACGGATGACCATATTCATTTGCTTCTGCGCCATAGGTTTCTTCTGTATCATGTTGCAATTCATGGTTTATCATAACCTCTGGGGACAGAGCTCTACAAGAGAACTTACCATCTGTTTCACTTTATTTGTCTTACTGCAGTTCTGGAACCTGTTGAATGTGCGGGCACTTGATACCGATCATTCGGCCTTATATAAACTTACAGAATGCAAGCCGCTTCTCGGTGTGATGGCTTTTGTCCTGCTGGGACAAATTATTATCGTCCAACTGGGAGGGAAAGTCTTCAGAACAGAACCTCTGGATTTTAAGACATGGCTCATCCTCATCGGCATTTCGTCCTTTGTCCTCTGGATTGGAGAAATTATCAGGATTGCAGAAAAACACACAAAAAACCACCACCATGATTAAGACTATCATCTTCGATTTCGGCGGAGTACTCTGTGACTTGAATTTTGAAAAGTGTATTCAGTCTTTCGCAAAAGCAGGATACCCCGTTGAACTTCTCAACGATAAGGTAATATCGTCAGGCATCTTTCAGAAATTCAATATCGGCACCATCTCCGAGGAAGATTTTTTTGAGGGCTTACGGCAACAAGGGAACCTGCCTGACTCAACAGACGAGCAGTTAAGGAGTATCTGGAACGAGATTATTGTCAACGTCCCCCCACAGCGGTTCGAAGCCCTGAAAAAATTAGAACAGCATTATCCTCTCTACCTGTTGAGCAATACCAATTATACACATTGGAAATACTGCCTGGAAAATGTCTGGAATTATCAGGGAGAATCTTTTACCAGCCATTTCAGGAAAATATTCCTCTCTTTTGAAATGCACAAAGAGAAACCCAACAAGGATATCTTCCAGGAAGTCATCTCCTCACTCAACATCCTGCCCGAAGAAACCCTGTTCATTGACGACAACAAGAAAAACGTTGATACCGCCAGGTCGTTAGGCCTGCATACCTTGCAAGCACTTGGCGACGAATGGATTGAGGCAATTGTTGACAAACCACTTCTTTTTTAATCTCCAATGGACTTCCTCAGCGACAATTATCCTTCATTCCCTGTTGTAGCGACTATCGGTTTCTTTGACGGCGTCCACTTGGGACATCAGTTCCTCTTACGGCATGTCAGGGAAACCGCCAGGAAGAATGGCATGAAATCCCTCGTCATCACTTTTCGGGAACATCCCAGCGAGTCCTTAAACAGAGAGGTCAAACCACAACTCATCACCACATATGAAGAACGAATCGGTTTGATTGCTGAAAACGGCATAGATTATGGCTATATTCTTGACTTCAACCAGGAAATGGCCAGACTAACCTCCAACGATTTTATCAGGAAATACCTTTACAAAAGATTAAACGTCAAAATCCTCATCATCGGTTATGACCATCATTTTGGGAGCGACACGTCTAACCGGTTTGAAGCATACCAAGCCTCAGGCCTGAAATATGGCATCGATGTCCAGTTGGCTCCCCAATTCACTTTGCCCCATTATGACCACATCAGCTCCTCTACCATCCGGAAGTTAATCCAGGAAGGAGATATGGAATGTGCGAACCGTCTTCTGGGGCATCCCTACAGTTTTAACGGAACTGTCATCACCGGGCACCAGATAGGGAGGAACATAGGATTTCCTACCGCAAATATTAATATCCTGGGAACAAACAAAGTTCTCCCCAAAGAAGGTGTTTACGCTGTCAAGGCAAAGGTGAACGACAAGGAACATCTCGGCGTAGCCAACTGGGGGAGACGTCCTACTTTTGAACTTGGCGGGCAGCCTGTCCTGGAAGTCCATCTGCTGGACTTTAACGACAACATCTATAGCCAGACCGCAGAAATATCTTTCATGAAATATATCAGGGAAGAAAAGCAGTTCTCGTCCCCCGAAGAGCTTCAGCGGAATGTTCAACATGACATCGACGAAGTCAATTTGTTTTTCTCTGTCTGACGACAGGTCATGATTGCCCCGGCAGCACTGAAAAAAGAAAAAACTCTTACTTCTCACTCATCCTTTCAAGAGCAAGGGCCTTGGCTTCCTGGCGGGCGATTTTTCCCGTTGGGGTCAGCGGAATCGTTTCCACATATATATATTTCCTGGGGCGCCAATAGCGGGGAAGGGTCGTCTCACACAGTAATTTTACGCTCTCCAGTTGGGGATTTGTCGTCAAAAGCACCACACATTCGCCCAAGACGGGATGAGGGCATCCTACTACTGCGAACAATCCGTTCATCGACGGTTGCAACAGGTCTTCTATCGCCTCTATTTGCAGTTTTAAGCCTCCCGAACAAATCACATTGTCCCTGCGCCCCAGTATTCTGAAACTATTACCATCCGCATCTGTTTCTGCGATATCATTTGTCACGATAGGTTCGGAGGACATATAGGGAGCATTTATTACCAGGCATTGCTCTCCGTTTAAGGACACATCCACGCCCTCAAACGGCTTATACCATAGTGAAGCCTCTTTCCCGTTCACACGGCGCAAGGCGATATGTGAAATCGTTTCCGTCATGCCGTAGGTGCTCCAGACGGCATTCGGGAAGGATTTAAGTTCTTCTTCCAGTGCTGGGTCCAAGGCACTTCCGCCAATTATCAGGTGACGTATTCTTTTGAGGATTTCCCTCTGCTCAGGATGCTGCAGAGAGTTATACACCTGCATAGGAACCATAGCCACAAAATCAATATCCCCGATTTTTCCCGGTTTTTCCGCTATTTTCTGTAACGGACAACTTGTCGGCGGCACGCTGATTAATTGCAAATTACATGTTACTGCCCTGACCACCATCATCTTTCCTGCGATATAATCCAATGGCAGGCAAAGCAACGCCGTATCATGGGCATGCAATCCCAGGAACCGGCATGTCATCCGTGCGCTTGCACGCATTTTCTCTTTTTTGAGCCTGATTTCTTTCGGTTCTCCCGTTGAGCCGCTGGTTTGCACCCTGATGCTCTCAGAGGGGCCAAACCATTGATGGAGAAATTTATTCAGGTTCATTACGGCAGTTTCGGGTATTTCTTAAAGTCCGGTTCCCGCTTTTCCAAGAAAGCTTTTCCTCCCTCCTGAGCCTCA
This sequence comes from uncultured Prevotellaceae bacterium, assembly GCA_900318305.1. Taxonomy (GTDB): domain Bacteria; phylum Bacteroidota; class Bacteroidia; order Bacteroidales; family Bacteroidaceae; genus UBA6382. Next base: position 23,636 of record ONKB01000052.1, read on the forward strand.
TCCAGGAAATAGTACAACATCGTTGCGTCTCCCGCCAGTTCCTGAATACCTGCCTGACCATCCAGTTCTGCATTCAAGCCAGCCTTTATCATCCTTAGCGCCAACGGGCTGTGCGCCATCATGGTCTCAGCCCATTCCACGCAGGTGTCCTCCAACTTCTCGAAAGGCACCACAGCATTCACCAAACCCATCTCGAGAGCCTCCTGGGCAGAATACTGCCGGCAGAGGAACCATATTTCCCGGGCTTTTTTCTGTCCCACGATACGTGCCAGGTAAGAAGCGCCGAAACCCGCGTCAAAAGAGCCCACTTTGGGTCCCGTTTGGCCGAAGACGGCATTTTCGCTCGCTATCGTCAGGTCACACACCACATGAAGCACATGTCCTCCCCCGATAGCATAGCCGTTTACCATGGCGATTACAGGTTTTGGAAGAGACCGTATTTGTTTCTGGACATCCAATATGTTCAACCGGGGAACGCCATCATCTCCCACATATCCGCCACGCCCTTTCACATGCATGTCACCACCACTACAGAAAGCCTTGTCGCCTGCCCCAGTTAGGATAACAACGCTTATATCCTGTGCTTCCCGGCAATAGGCAAACGCCTGGGACAGTTCAAAAGTGGTCTTCGGTGTAAACGCATTTCTGTAACGCGGACGGTTTATCGTTATCTTGGCTATTCCCCCATATTGTTCAAACAAAATCTCACTAAATTCTCTTATGCTCTTCCAATTTCTCATAACGGCATCCTTTTGTTATGCAAAATTACATCTTTTCAAACCACTTTCATTGCAAATATTAACCGAAGTTCATCAACAAAAATAAAAAGTTTCAATTATCTTTGTAACTTAAATTCAAGAGATGAACTCATCATGGGCCTCACTACATTAGCCAGAATATATTACAATTATTATTACGGCAAAGTCCAGCATGCACTTGACAACGCCGAAGACCAGCAGCACAGGCTGCTTTTGCGCCTCATCAAAGAAGCCGAAGACACAGAATGGGGAAATCTTCATCATTATAGCGAGATAACCTCATACTCCCGTTTCGCAAAGACAGTTCCCGTAAACACCTACGAGGAACTGAAAACCTATATTGACCGCATGCGCCACGGCGAGAAGGACATTCTTTGGAAAGGCAAGGTAAATTGGTTTGCCAAAAGCTCCGGAACCACAAACGACAAAAGCAAGTTCATACCTGTCAGCAAGAACTATCTGAAAGACACCCACTTCGGTGGCGGACTGACAACCGTGGCATACTATCTGCACAATTATCCGAAGAGCCGTTTTCTGGACGGCAGGGCATTGCTCCTCGGAGGCAGTCATCAGCCTAATTATGATATCCCCCAAAGCTTGGTAGGTGACCTCAGCGCCATTATGATGGAAAATGTCCCGGCTTGGGTACAGAGAATCAGGGAACCAAAGAAGCGCATCGCCTTGTTGAGCGATTTTGAGCAGAAACGCGACCTTATTGCCCAGACCACTCTCAGTAAGAACATTACAAACCTCAGTGGAGTCCCCTCCTGGATGCTCTCCGTACTCAACAGAGTCCTGGAAGTCAGCGGAAAGAAATACATCACCGATGTTTGGCCCAACCTTGAAGTGTTTTTCCACGGCGGTGTAGCCTTCGCGCCCTATCGTGATGCCTACAAAGAAATCATACCGTCAGACAGTATGCATTACATGGAAACCTATAATGCCAGCGAAGGTTTCTTCGGTTTGCAAACCAACCCCAACGATCCTGCCATGGAACTGATGACCCACTTGGGCGTATTCTTTGAATTCCTTCCTCTGGAGAATATGAATTCCAACACAATCGATCCCATTCCTTTATGGGAAGTAGAGACCGACAGGAACTATGCGCTCGTCATCAGCACTTCCACTGGTCTGTGGCGCTATGAGATTGGCGACACCATCCGGTTTGTCTCCACCAAGCCATACAAATTTGTCATTACCGGCAGGACAAAAAGCTTTATCAACGCCTTTGGGGAGGAACTCATTGTTGACAATGCCGAACAAGGTCTCAAGGAAGCCTGCCAGTTAACTGGAGCCGAGATTTCCGAATATACAGCAGCTCCTATTTTCATGGACAAGAATGCGAAATGCCGTCATCAATGGCTCATTGAGTTCAGCCAGATGCCCGACAGCATCGAACACTTTGCGGAAGTGCTTGACGAAAGCCTTCAGAAAATCAATTCAGACTACGAAGCCAAGCGTGCCAAGAACATCACCCTGCAACCCCTGGAAATAATTGTCGCTAAACCCGGCCTTTTCAACACCTGGCTTAAATCTGAAGGGAAATTAGGCGGACAGCACAAAGTGCCCCGCCTCTGCAATGACAGAAGAATCATAGAAAAAGTCCTTGCCTTTAACAACTAAGACAGAACCCGATGAAACGCCTTTTGCGATATTTGCTGTTGCCCCTGCCTCTGTTTCTGGCAGGTTGTGCCAATCCCGGTTCTCCCGACGGAGGTCCCTATGATGAAGAGCCCCCGCGGATTATCGGCACCACACCCCTTTTCGGGCAAGTCGGGAGCAAGAACTCAAAAATCAGGATATATTTTAACGAACTCGTCAGGTTAGACAATGCCGTAGAGAAAGTCGTTATCTCCCCGCCCCAGCTGGAGATGCCTGAGATAGCTTCTAAAGGGAAATACGTTGAGGTGAAACTCTTGGACACCCTGAAAGCCAACACCACCTATTCCATAGACTTTGGCGATGCCATCGTCGATAACAACGAAGACAACCCCCTGGGCAATTATGCCTTCATTTTCTCAACAGGAGAAACCATCGACACCATGGAAGTATCCGGCACCGTGCTCAACGCCGAGAATCTTGAACCCGTCAAAGGCATCCTGGTCGGGTTGCACTCCGACACCACCGACACAGCGTTTACCAAGAAGCCCTTCGTGCGAGTTGCACGGACAAACGGCTCCGGGCGGTTTGTCATCAGAGGAGTCGCTCGCGGCTCATATAAGATTTATGCCCTCAATGATGCTGACGGCGATTTCCGCTATTCGCAGAAAAGCGAGATGCTGGCTTTCTCGCCCCAGACCATCACAACAAGTAGTTTTCCCGACGTCAGGATGGACACTATCTGGCATGACAGTATTTACTACGATTCCATCATTCCCGTCCATTACACCCATTTCATCCCCGACAACGTCATGCTCAGGGCATTCAAGGCCAGCCACGCCGACAGACATCTGCTAAAGACCGAGCGGCAAGCCTCAGAACACTTTGACATGTACTTCACCGCCCCCTCCACAGAACTGCCCCATATCAAGGGACTTAATTTCAATGCCGACAACGCTTTTGTCATAGAGTCGAATCTCACAAAGGACACCATCTCTTTCTGGCTCAAGGACACAACACTCATCTATCAGGACACTTTGGAAGCAGAGGTGAGATATTTTGAGAACGACAGCATCGGCGCCCTGGTGGAAAGGACCGACACCATTGAGTTCGTCTCCAAGTTCTCCCATGAGAAACAAGTCAAATGGGCGAAAGACGCCTTCAAGAAATGGCAGAAGGAGCAGAACAAACGAAAGAAGAAAGGAGAACCCTACGAGAAGACCCAGCCCATTCCCGAATTGGCGATGGAGAGCAGGATAGGGAATATCGCCCCAAACGAGAACCTCTCTTTCATCTTCAAGGAGCCGCTGGCCTTGGTTGACACCACCAAGATACATCTCTATCTCCAGAAAGACTCCATCTACGAGGAGGCACCCTATCTCTTCAGGCAAGACAGCGTCTCCATCATGAGATACAAGCTCTATGGGGAATGGCGGCCTTTGCAGCGCTACAAGCTTGTCGTGGATTCCGCCGCCTTCGTCGGCATCTACAACCACGCCTCAAAGGCTACAGACCACAAGTTTGACATACCGTCCCTAGACACCTACTGTTCCCTCTTTGTGAATGTCACAGGAGTTAACGACAGCCTTGGCGTCGTCCAGCTCCTCTCGTCAGACAAGCCCGTCAGCAACAGCAGGTTGAAGAAAGGAACTGCAGAATTCTACTTCGTACGGCCAGGGCAGTATTACCTCCGCATGTTCGTCGACAGAAACGGCAACGGGAAATGGGATGAGGGAGACTACAGTTCCGGGCTTCAACCCGAAGAAACCTATTATTACCCCCAGAAGCTCACCCTGAAAGCCCGCTGGGACATCACCCAGGACTGGAACATCAACGATTTCCCCTTGGACAAGCAGAAACCGCTTGAAATCACAAAACAGAAACCCGATCAGAACAGAACAATCAAGAGTCGCAATGCAGAACGTAAACAAGGAAAAAAGAAGAAATAGCATTTTGCTGTTCATCGTCAGCCTGGCCCTGTTGTGCCTTGCTGTCACTTCCCCGTCCCACGCCAAGCCGATTGTCATTACCGGTGCAAGTGAGAACACAGCCTTCATGAATGGCGAGACCGCCCAGTATGACCTGTATTACAACTGGAAATTCATGTGGGTCAAGGCCGGCTCCGGCACCATTAGCGCCACCACGTCCTATTATCACGGGACTCCTGCCTACAGAATCCGCATTCTCTCCAGAGGTTCCAGCCAGGCCGACCGTTTCTTTGTCCTCAGGGACACCCTGACCAGTTACATGACTCACGATCTCCAACCGCTTTTCTACACAAAGACCGACTTGGAGCAAGACAAGTACCGGGTCAGGAAAGTATGGTTCAATTATGAACAGGACAAAGTCATCGTCAAGCAGCAATACATCAATCCCTATGGAACTGCCACCTGGAAAACCGAGGAAAGCGACCAGTCTGTCTATGACATGGCCAGCCTCCTGATGCGTGCCCGGAGCCTTGACGCCTCAAAGCTGAAACCCGGCCACACCATCACTTTCCACATGACCGACGGCGACGGAATGGTTACCCACTCCCTCGTATTCGGCGGAAAGGAGAAGATAAAGACCAAAAACGGTTTCGGCACCTTCCGTTGCCTGAAGGTCTCCTTCATGCAGTACGATCCCGAGAAAAAAAAGACCAAGGAACTTGGTACATTCTACGTCTCCGACGACGACAACCATCTCCCCATAGCCTGCTTCCTCAATCTGAAATTTGGAACAGCCCGCATATATCTCGCAGGATACAAGAATCTGAAGAATCCCCTCAGCGCCAGGCTTAAATAACCCCATTCCTGCTCAAAGGTTTACAAAGGCCCCGTAAGCAAGTTCGGGACCATCGCAGAAAGCTGCTCCCCTAAGCTAGGTGGAGCTGTCACGAAGTGACTGAGGAGTGTGTCCTCTTCTCCCTCGCCTTCTGGAGAGGGCAAGGGGTGAGACTCCTGAAGTGAGTTTTTTTATGGTTTTTGTCTAAATCTAAATACAGGCTTTTCAAAGCATGAAATGGTGTGTATGGGGCTGGTGATGGCTGACGGAAGTTTACTTACAGTCAGATAGCATCAGCAGCAGACGCAAATCTTGTAAAGATTGAAGTCAATGAAAGTGTTTTTCCTGTTTTTTTCTTTATTACAATCTCTAAGCAAACACAGGATTTTACTGGTGAGCCAAAAAGTCCTGAACTTTTACATCCTTTATAGTGCAAATTGTCATAAAAAATTGTAATTTTACAACTGCATCTGCTCATGTAGCCATGATTCACATTGAGATGTGAGGAGCCGCCGGGCGGAGCACTACATATTGAAAAGGCGTTACTGACGCTTTGTTTTTGGCTGTTCGAAACTTCCACAATCGAACAGCAAACAAAAACATTGCAGGGGTGACTGCCACGGGGTGTAGTATATACTCTCCGTAGTGTGCTGCGAGGTTAAAGTAACCTCAATGCACACTTTACGGATGTCTATATACTCCTTTCGTGGGTGTTTACTCTGTCTGTTTACCGCATAGGCTGTGGAAG
>ONKB01000041.1 GCA_900318305.1 uncultured Prevotellaceae bacterium
ATAAGGTCTGCTGAGAAATAAGCCTTCTTGTTGGTTATGAGGAATAGTTGTTTCTCAGAATTTTATAGTCTTGCTTTCTTGGTCGCCAAAACCCTGTATCTCAATACGGTCCTTGTAAAGGCTGACGATGGCATAATGGTTTTGCATGCCCTCTATCATGCCTTTGAAGTTATAATACTTTACTGAGCCTTTTAGGTATTCGGAACCCTCATGATGGTGCCCGGAGAAGTATGCTTTCACATTGCTGTATTTCTCCAGCATCTGACTGATTTCCTTGCCACGCATATCAGTGGCACTGATAGTCGGGCGCAGAGGCATGTGTGCCAGGCAGATAACCTGCTGACCTTTCTTTTGGGATTTTTCAATGAGTTTTATCATCCAGTCTATCTGCTTCTGGCTTAATGTTCCATTGTATTTGCTGGCATTTTTGATTTTTGCCGCTTTCATCTTATTATACAGTTCCCTGATTTCTTTGCCTTCGGGTGTGTTTTCGTCACGTGAATAAAGTGACAAGTCATTGGAATCAAGGACAATGAAACGGACATTGTTCTTGACGAAGCTGTAGTAAGGCTTCTTTACTCCAAGTGTCTTCAATGTCTCTTTCTGTGTCTTGGTGCCATATACATCAAGGAAGTCGTGATTTCCCAAAGCGATGTAGTAGGGATTGTTGAGTGACTTGAGGATAGGCCGAATGTCTTCAAAGCTGTCAGCAAACTTGTCAATGATGTCACCTAAGATAGCTGTAAAATCTACATTCTGCTGATTGAAGGTGTTTACGGCCTCCTGTAGTTTCTTGTCAGTGATTTTGTACATGCGGGAGGGGTGCTTCTTGTTCTCAGCGTGCTTGGGTGAGTAATGCAAGTCGGTTACCACGCCGAATTTGATGATAGGTTCCTCTGCGAGAATAGTATTGCATGTGAATAAAGCAATGAGTGCTAATAATGTTATTCGGATTTTCATATGATGGGATTAAAATATAAAGTAAATAACTGTTTAGTATACTAGAATGTAGAGTCCTGCGGCGATGGCACATCCAATTATTGGGCCGAATACGGGTACCCAGCTGTAGTTCCATCCGCTATCACGCTTACCTTTGATAGGCAAAATGGCGTGGGCAATACGTGGAGGCAGATCGCGGGCGGGATTCATGGCATAACCTGTTGTTCCGCCGAGCGACATACCTAAGGCTATTATCAGGCAGGTAACCGGGAATGCGCCGAGGCTACCCATACCGATAGGAGTGTCACCCATATGTGCTGTATTGCCTTTTGTGCCTATTGCCAAGATAATAAATACTAATATGAAAGTGGCTAATGCCTCACTGAAGAGGTTATTCCATTTCTTGTCTATAGCCGGCATTGTGCAGAAGCATCCCAACATTCCGTCAGGATTATCCGCAGTTGCCTCGAAATGATATTTGTAGTAGATCCAGACAAGAACGGCGCCGATGAAACCGCCTGCCAATTGCGCTATGACATAAGGTATTACAGATGTCCAGGGGAAGGTGCCGGCCAATGCTAATCCGATGCTTACTGCAGGGTTAAGATGTGCGCCGCTATAAGGACCTGCGATAAATACACCGCACATAACGGCAAAACCCCATGCAAAGGCGATGACTACCCATCCGCCACCTTGTGCCTTGGATTTGTTTAATGTGCATGCGGCACATACGCCGTCTCCCATGAGGACTAATACCAAGGTGCCGAGAAATTCAAAGATACACTGTTGAAACAAAGTAATGTCCATAATTGTATTTAATTATTATTGTTATTAATCTGTACTGGTATTGATGGTACGTTTGATGGCGTCTTTCCATCCTGCCTGAAGTCTGGCAGTTACTTCGCTACTGGCTTGGGGCTTGAAAATCCGGTCGGCCTGCCATTGTTGTTTGATTTCGTCTAACGAACTCCAGAAACCTACAGCTAATCCCGCCAGGTAGGATGCTCCTTTGGCAGTGGTTTCAACAACTTTAGGACGGATGACCATAGTACCCAATATGTCTGATTGGAATTGCATCATGAGATTGTTGCATGAAGCTCCGCCATCAACCTTCAATTCGCTCAAAGGTACGCCAGCGTCTTTCTCCATGGCGTGTACTATGTCCATTGTTTGAAATGCTATGCCTTCCAAGGCGGCGCGTGCAATATGGGCGGCCTTCGTGCCGCGGGTAATACCATGGATGCCGCCTTTGGCATACTGATCCCAGTAAGGGGCACCCATTCCAGTCAAAGCAGGAACAAAATATACTCCGCCATTGTCGGGTACAGTGGCAGCTAAGGCTTCTATGTCCGAGGAACTTTTTATAATGCCTAATCCGTCCCGGAGCCACTGCACGACACTCCCACCAACAAAAATACTGCCTTCCAGTGCGTAATTGACTGTTGAGCCTATTTTCCATGCAATCGTAGTGAGTAAGCTGTTCTTAGACATGATGGGTTTCTCGCCTGTATTCATCAGGAGGAAACATCCTGTGCCATATGTGTTTTTTACGGAGCCGGGAGTGGTACACATCTGCCCGAACAAAGCTGCTTGCTGGTCGCCTGCAATACCTGATATAGGTATTTGTTCCTCAAGTTCAGCTAACTGGGTATAACCGTAAGTTTCGCTGCTGGAGCATACTTCCGGCATCATAGAGAGAGGAATGTTCAGTAGTTCCAGTAATTCGTTGTCCCATTGGAGCGTATTGATATTGAATAGCATGGTGCGGCTGGCATTGCTCACGTCGGTGACATGGACTTTCCCTCCCGAGAGGTTCCATATCAGCCATGAGTCCACTGTGCCGAAGCGGAGCTCTCCCTTCTCTGCCCGTTTGCGAGCACCGGGGACGTTTTCCAGTATCCATCGGATTTTTGTTCCGCTAAAATAGGCGTCGATAATCAAACCCGTCTTCTGGCGTATCTCGTCAGTCAGTTTTTGTTTCTTGAGGCTGTCGCAGTATTCACTTGTGCGCCTGTCCTGCCATACGATGGCATTATAAATGGGCTCTCCTGTTGCGGCATCCCATACGATGGTGGTTTCACGCTGATTGGTAATGCCTATTGCAGCTATATCACCACCGCTTGTTCCCACTTGCCTTAATGCGTCCAGCATGACGCTGTATTGGGATGACCAGATCTCCTTCGGGTCATGCTCCACCCATCCGGGTTTTGGGAAGTGCTGTGTAAATTCTTTTTGTGCTACCGAGCATATGTCGCCGCTGTGGTTGAAGACAATTGCCCTGGAGCTACTGGTACCTTGGTCAAGGGCTAAAATGTATTTTCCCATAATAAGATATTTTTGTAGATGTAAAAACGAATTTATGGTTTCATCAGTTGTTCTGTCAAGGTGGTCAGAGCCAGTTCGTCTGCCAGCTTGAGGGTACTTCTGATGGTAACTTGCGGGTCAATGATTTCTATGTTTTTCATTTGGGCAAACATATCTTTCATTACCCGTGCAGCACAGGGTGCCCATGAGCCATTTTCAACGATACCGATGCGCCTTTTCTGGTAGTTTTTGATTTGCAGATGCCATAAGAAATCGTGCATCGGGGGAAAAACGGTGCCGTCATAGGAAGATGCGCAGACTACCATGGTTCCGTAACGGAAGGCATCCTCAATGTTTTCACCCAGGTCACTCCTGCATAAGTCGGAAACGACAACCTTAGGGCATCCTTTCTCGCGCAGAATTTCTGCCAGTCGCTCTGCTGCCTTGGCGGTGCCACCGTGGATGGAGGCATGGGCAATAAAAATGCCAGGAGTTTCCACGCCGTATGAACTCCAAGTGTCGTACAAGCTCATCTGTGTGGCAAGAGTTTCCCTCAGTATGGGGCCGTGCAAGGGGCAAATGGTCTGAATATCCAGTTGAGAGGCTTTGCGGAGTAGGCTTTGAACTTGTACGCCGTATTTCCCGCAGATGTTGAAGTAATAGCGTCTTGCCTCACATGCCCAGTCGGTTTCAGCAGTGCAGAACAATCCTCCTGTCTTGCTTAGAGCACCGAACTTTCCAAAACCGTCAGCACTGAAAAGCACTTTGTCCTTTGAATCATAAGTAACCATTACCTCAGGCCAGTGGACCATAGGGGCCATGATAAACTGCAGAGTATGTTGTCCTAAAGATAGCGTGTCACCCTCTTTGACGGGAAGCGTGCGGTTTTCTAAAGATATGCCATCAAAGAACTGGGGAATCATTTTTATGGCAGCAGCTGAAGCCACTATGGTCAGGCAGGGATAATCCTGTAGCATATCTGCAATCAGGGCAGCGTGGTCTGGCTCCATATGGTGTACGATAAGATAATCGGGTTTTTTGCCATTCAGTGTTTCCCGTAGGTTATCTTTCCATTTTTCGGCCGTCTGTCGGTCTGTTGTGTCCATAACGGCGATTTTCTCGTCTAAGATGAGAAAGGAATTGTATGACATCCCCTCGGGTACGTCATACTGGCTCTCAAACAAATCAATGTTCAGGTCATCTGTACCGATGTAAAGGATATCGTCTGTGATTTTATTCATTTATGTAACTTCTTTTTAGCATTTTACAAATGTAGTAATTAATTTGCAGAAACAACGCCTTTCGTGCGAACTTTTTCTGGTGATTTAAGTTTCTTTAAGGGCGTATGTTGTAATTAATGCGTATTTTTGTATATTAGTTGAAGTGCAAAAATGATTCGACTTGTCAAGAAACTGGACATGTATATCCTCAAGAAGTTCCTCCTGCTTTTTGTGGGAGCTTTCTGTATATGCTTGTTTGTCTTGATGATGCAGTTTCTGTGGCGGTACCTGGAAGAACTGATTGGCAAGGGTCTTTCCATGGATTTGGTGGCAAAATTCTTTTGGTACATGGCACTTACACTGGTACCGACAGCGCTTCCGCTGAGTGTACTGCTTACGGCACTGATTTCCTTTGGCAACCTGGGAGAAGACCTTGAACTGACGGCGATGAAGTCGGCGGGCATACCGCTCAGGCGTATTATGGCACCCCTTGCTGTGATATGTACTGTACTGACTGGTGTGTCGTTTGTCTTCCAGAACGGCATTTCTCCCAGTGCCCAGAAACAGCTGACCCGCTTGTTGGTCACCATCAAGGAGACTTCTCCCGCGATTGAGATTCCCGAGGGTGTGTTTTACAACGGGATTCCCAATGTAAATCTCTATGTGAAGCATAAAGAGCCTGCCACAGGAATGCTTTATGGCGTTATCGTTTACAAGATGGACCAGGGTTTTGAGAATGCACAGATTGTCGTGGCAGACTCTGGCCGGCTGGAAACGACGGCTGACAAGCATTTCCTGCGCTTTACGGTGTATAGCGGAGAGCAGTTTGAGAACTTGCGTTCTACAACGGGTCATCTGCAAGCGGGTATAAATGTACCTTATGACAGGGAGACCTTTAAGAAAAAAGATTTGCTAATAGACTTTGACAGCGATATCGACCTGTTGGACGAGAATATGTTCAGTACAATGGCCAGAGCCAAGAACCTGAAGGAACTGGACAGGGGAGTCGACTCGATAGGCAGTGCCACGGACAGCATAGGCTATACCTACTATAAGGGATACTTGGACAGGTATTTCAGACAGAGAGATCTGCGCCGTGAGGATTCAATCAAGGCTGCCCGGGACGCCTCACATGAAATGGTGGATGTCAGCAAGGTTTATGCTGCCCTCAGTATGAGCAGAAAACTGGAGACTATCAGGAAGGCACAGTCGGAGACTGACCAGTTGGCTTCAGATATGGAATGGCAGAAACCGCTAACCTCGTCTGGATATATGGACGTGAGAAAGCACAAGATTGAATGGCATCAGAAATTTGCCCTTTCTCTGGCCTGCCTGTTTTTCTTCTTCATTGGGGCTCCATTGGGAGCCATTATCCGGAAGGGTGGTTTGGGTATGCCTACCGTCATATCTGTAATTATTTTTATAACCTATTATATTATAAACACCTCTGGAATGAAACTTGCCAGAGAGGATAGTGTGGATGTCTGGCTGGGTATGTGGATCAGTACGATGGTGCTTGTGCCGTTTGGCGCCTTTATCACCTATAAGTCTAACAAAGACTCTACTGTGTTCAATATTGACAATTATATCAATTCTGTCAGAAGGTTCATTGGTATCCGCAGAGGGCGTTCTTTCAATCTTAAGGAGGTTATCATAGAAGAGCCTGACCATGAGGCGGAATTACAGAATTTAGAGCGATTGACTCAACGTTGCAAAGATTATATTGTAAAGGCAAGGTTGCCCTATGCGCCCAATTATGTAAGGCTTTGGTTCAAGTTTGTGGATGATGATGAAGTGGCGTGCATTTCCCATGAACTTGAGGGAATATTGGACCGTTTGTCTAATAGCCGCAATGTGAAGATACTGACCTATATGAGCAGTTATCCCGAAATGTACACAACGGCACATTTGTCACCTTTCAGAAAACATGGCATGAATGTTGCAGTAGGTATATTGTTTCCTGTAGGTCTTATTCTTGCATGGCGGATTTGGCGATTCCGCATCCTGCTGTATCATGATATGAAGACCATAGAGAAGACAACAGACCTGTTAAGGCAATGTGTGTAGTAAGCAGCCTGTTGGTCATTTAGAAATAAAATAAAACAAATAAATGTCAGAAGAAATTTTCCAGCTGAGTAAAGTTGAAGATGCCGTAAAGGATATAAAAGAAGGCAAGTTTGTCATTGTCGTTGACGATGAAGACAGGGAAAACGAGGGCGATCTTATAATTGCTGCAGAGAAAATAACACCTGAGGATGTTAATTTTATGCTCGTGCATGCCAGGGGCGTCCTGTGTGTGCCCATTACCAAGAGTCGTTGCAAGGAATTGGATTTGCCCCATCAGGTGGTGAACAATACCTCCATGCTTGGAACACCTTTTACGGTCACGGTAGATAAACTGGAAGGTTGTACCACTGGTGTCTCTGCCCATGACAGAGCAGCAACAATCAGGGCATTGGCAGACCCTGCGTCTACGCCAGAGACGTTTGGCCGTCCAGGCCATATTAATCCGCTATATGCGCAGGACAATGGCGTGTTGCGTCGGAGTGGTCATACCGAGGCCTGTGTTGATCTCTGCCGGCTGGCAGGTTTGTATCCCGCTGGTGCATTGATGGAAATCATGAATGAGGATGGTACGATGGCACGTATGCCCCAGTTAATGGACATGGCAAGGAAATTTAATCTGAAGATAATAACAATCAAGGATTTAATATCATTCCGCTTGCAGCATGAGACATTGGTTGAAATGGGAAACAAGGTTGATCTGCCTACTGATTACGGACATTTCCAACTTATTCCGTTTCGCCAGAAAAATAACGGACTGGAACACATCGCCCTCATCAAAGGCGAGTGGGAAGAAAACGAGCCAGTGCTTGTAAGGGTGCATTCCAGTTGTATGACAGGTGATATCTTTGGAAGCAAACGCTGTGACTGTGGCGATCAGCTTCACCAGGCAATGCAGATGATAGACAAAGAAGGCAAAGGCGTTGTGCTTTACCTGAATCAGGAGGGGCGCGGTATAGGGCTTATGGCCAAGATAGCGGCATATAAACTGCAAGAGGAGGGATACGACACCGTTGATGCTAATATCCACCTGGGTTATGATGCTGATGAGCGTGACTATGGTATAGGGGCTCAGATATTAAATAAGGTGGGCGTGCGTAAAATGCGCCTGATGACAAATAACCCTGTCAAGCGAGTTGGACTTGAAGGCTTTGGCCTGGAGGTAACAGAGGTTGTGCCCATTGAGATAAAACCTAATCCGTATAATGAGAAATATCTTAAAACCAAACGGGAAAGAATGGGACATAAACTCCATTTCTAATCCTAAAAACAAGAGAAGAGATAGTTTTATTTAACAGTAATAATAATCAAGAACATGTCATTCCCAACATACAAAGAAGAATGCATGTCAGCAAAATGAATAACAGTTATGTATAATTTAGACACAGAAGAGAAAGTAATTTATCAGGCTACAGCTTTTGCGGCCCTGATGCGTAAGGTTTATGTGTGGATGACGCTGGCGTTGGTGGTGTCAGGCCTGACAGCCATGTATGTGGCACAGAGCAGCACCTTGATGTCTGCGCTCATAACATCGTCCTCAAGTATATGGATTCTATGTATTGCTGAGATAGCATTGGTGATATATCTGACGGCAAGGATTAACAAAATGTCATTTCCAGCGGCGGGTATACTTTTCGTGCTTTACAGTGTATTGAATGGAGTGACACTGTCGTTTATATTCCTGGCATATACTTTGAATTCAATAGCATCTACATTCTTTATCACAGCCGGAACGTTTGCGGCGATGAGTCTGATAGGATATAACACCAAAAAAGATCTGAGTGGCATGGGCAGGTATCTGTTGTATGCTCTTATTGGTCTGATTATTGCCAGCGTGGTGAATATCTTCATGGCGAGCAGTCCTCTGCAATGGATTATCAGTTTTGCTGGTGTGATTATCTTTGTGGGGTTGACAGCATATGATACCCAGAAAATCAAGCACATGTTCCTTATGTATGGTGACAGCGTGAATGACAGTACACAGAAATTGGCTTTGATGGGAAGCCTGTCTTTGTATCTTGACTTTATCAACCTGTTCCTGTATTTGCTGAGATTCGTTGGTGACAGAAAATAATCTACTCGTACAAAAATGGAAAGAATATTATCAAATTCGTTGAATCGTCTTGAGCCTTCAGCCACGTTGGCGATGTCTCAGAAGAGCGCCGAATTAAAGGCGCAAGGTATAGATATTGTCAACCTGAGTATAGGGGAACCCGATTTTAATACTCCCGAAGCCATAAAGGCAGCTGCTCACAAGGCTATTGAGGACAATTACTCTCATTATTCTCCTGTTCCGGGTTATCCGGCATTGCGTAAAGCCATTGCCAATAAATTGAAAAGGGAAAACGGCTTGGAGTATACTTCGGCAGAGATTCTGTGTTCAAATGGCGCAAAACAGAGTGTATGCAATGTCATTATGGCATTGGTCAACGAAGGGGATGAGGTCATTATCCCGGCACCTTACTGGGTAAGTTATCCTCAGATGGTGAAATTGGCTGGTGGTACGCCTGTGTTTGTAAAGGCCGATATCTCCCAGAACTTCAAGATTACCCCAGAACAGTTGGAGAAAGCCATAACACCCAGGACAAAGATGCTGATTCTGTGTTCTCCGAGCAATCCTACGGGTGCCGTGTACAGCCAGGAGGAACTGGGGGCTTTGGCTGATGTCCTCAAGAAGCATGATGGCGTGATAGCTGTCTCTGATGAGATATATGAGCATGTCAATTACATTGGTAAGACTGCCAGTATTGCCAAGGAGCCAGGAATGAAGGAACGTACCGTGATTGTAAACGGTGTGTCCAAGGCATATGCCATGACTGGATGGCGCATTGGCTTTATCGCAGCTCCCGAGTGGATTGTGAAAGGTTGCAACAAACTCCAGGGACAATATACCAGTGGTCCGTGCTCTGTCAGTCAGATTGCGGCACAGGCTGCTTTTGAGGGGGACCAACAGTGTGTGGAGGACATGCGTCAGGAATTTGAGCGTAGAAAGAATCTTATTGTCAAGTTGGCGCGTGAGATACCCGGTTTTGAGGTGAATGACCCAGAAGGTGCTTTCTATATCTTCCCTAAGGTATCTTCCCTTTATGGTAAGTGCTATGGCGACCGCCAGATAAAGGATAGTATGGATCTGGCTATTTATTTGCTTGAGGTGGGTCATGTTGCCTGTGTCGGAGGCAAGGCCTTTGGCGACGACGATTGTATCCGCATGAGCTATGCTACCAGTGAGGACAATATCCGTGAGGCATTCCGGCGTATAGCCGATGCTGTAAGACAGTTGAAATAGTGTTGAATACAAATATTATAAAGATTATGGAAATATTATTTACAGATCAGAATTTTGCGGAATATGCTTCCCAAAACAAACCGATGTTGATTGATTTCTACGCAGATTGGTGTGGTCCATGCCGTCATCTGGCACCCACTGTGGAGGAACTGGCAAAGAAGTACGAAGGCAAGGCGCTTATAGGAAAGTGCAATGTTGATGAGAACGAGGAGCTGGTTGCCCGTTTCGGTGTGCGCAATATTCCTGCTGTGTTCTTCCTCGTAGGCGAGGAGATTAAGGACAAGAGCATAGGCGCTGTTCCTGCCAACGTCCTGGAAGAGAAGCTCTCAGCTATACTCTGATATGAAAGAGTTGTTTTCCTCTTCCCGGCTGTATTATCGCTGTTCAATAATGTGTTCTGATAGTGATGGGGACCTATGGGAAACTCTTGACGTCGGTTTTGATGTGTTGCAGCGTCTTGTTGTGGCGATGTGGTATTATAATGATTGTCATAAGGAAGACAACTGTGCTGTCTCAGCTGTGCTGGACAGGGATGAGACCATTCAGCTGGCCCGGCGGTTGAAAGTCCCTGTGGAAGAGTTGCCACAGAAAATCAGCGAGTCAGAGGTCTTCGAGGAATACCGCCATATAGTGAATGCTGACTTGGCAGATGTTGAGGAGTGCTTCAAACTGGCCACAGATTTTCTTGTAGATGAAGGCTGTCACTTCAAAATCATCCGTGAGCCTGGTAAGCATGGCTATTGCCGTTTCTGACCGTTCGTAATCTGATATAAATCTAAGAATATCTCCTATAGAGTCTAAGATTGACTCTATAGGAGATATTCTTTTTCATGTTCTAGAATTTCCAGTTGTATTGTTCTTGCTCTGTTGGATTATTCTTTGGTGGAAGTATGTTCGCAGAAGGCAAAATATTTTTTCTTCAGTATGATTCTCACCTGGAAAGATATCTTTGTCGTCATTGCGTCATAAAAATTGCAGAAATCATCTCTTATACAGAATATTTCACTGACTTTGACATTGGTGATTATAGCGAAGATGATTTGTAATACTTTTTATGTGCGATAAAGCCATAAGTTATTTGTTAATCGCCAAATACACAGGAAATTGAATACATAGAATTGACGTTAATTAAGATTTGTAATGAAAAAGATTTTAATCACAATGGTTTTGGCAGTGGTTGCAGTTCAGACCACATGGGCCCAGACCGGACTGAGCAGTATTCCCAAGAAAGTGAACTGGCGCGACGCCCGCATTACCGATATTGGTGTGATGGCTTCCGACGTAATGGTATGGAAGATGGAAAACGAGCAGACCCATCAGACAGATACTATGGTAACGGCCGTAATGCTTGTATCTCGCAGCTGCAGAGCAACGGGTTACTCACTATCCCAGGTGAAGTGAGCATTGATAACACCATATATCAGGTGGTTGAGGTGTCACGCGTGGCTTTCCGCCTGTGCGACGGGCTTACGGGCGTCAATATTCAGGAGAATGTACGCAAGGTGGATGACTATGCCTTTATAGGATGTGCCAACATAACTGAGATTATCCTGCCGGCCAGTCTTGAGTCATTAGGAGCAGGTGTTTTCTCCAGTTGCTACAAAAATTTGCAGACGGTGACATGTCTGGGTAGCACACCTCCCCGCTGGGAGTATAACGATGTGTTCAAGAGCCACGAGAAGGGCATCGGCGATGACCTGCCGGCACTGATTTCGGCTGACAAGAAACTCTATGTTCCCGATGAGAATGAGCTCATTTTCTCAAACAGCGATGAAGGGGGACTTCTTTCGGCAGGACATGCCTACATGATAGTAGTTAACAGAGACACCTTGAGTCTCGATGCCAACAGGGTAACGCTGACCACCCAGCCATTCCAGGGAGAGGACATCTACTTGAATGGACAGGTTGTCGGTAAGTGGAAAGGTATTTTCACACCACAGACCAACGATTGGGCAGTTGAACAGCACGCCTACGGAATGAGCAGTGACGGAAATTGGAAAAGCTACAGCAATGCAGATTCGCACAAGGACTGTCCGCATGGTATGCGCGCCATCTTCTGCACGAAAGAAGCCACAGGCATCGAAAGCTATCCGATAATTTTTAATAAATATGTGGCTGGAGACAATGATGAGACATTATTCCCTGCAGATGAGTTTGACAACGAGATTAACTTCTCACCTTTTAGTGTAGGAATCGTCCGTATTGTTGACAGCGGCGACAGTAGTCCGTACTACGACCTACATGGTCGCTGGGTAGTACATCCTACAAAGGGTATCTACATCCATAACGGCAGGAAAGTGCTGGTAAAGTAAGGTTCTGTGCAATCTGATTTTAACACATAAGGCTCCTGTTATCGGGAGCCTTATGTGTTAATTTGTTGAGAGTGATAGTTCTTGTGTTCCACCTGTTGCTCATACCACGTTATTGCATAAGAAAAAACGGGTCCTTAATAGAGACTTTTTACGTTAAATAACCATATTCTGCATCATATTATTTCTTTGTTTTTGGTCGGAATAATTGCAAATATTTCCGGTATAATGATACAGATTTACTCCTTGACGTAGGCTTTGAATTTGTGGGTCTCTCTTTGGTCCTCGGGGGGGAGTTGCATATAGTTCCCATAGGTCTTCTCAAGGTATTCCTTGTAGCCTACCATGGTTTTGTATGTGTTTCCCTCAAAGACGATGTCCACCGTGCTTTTGATGCATTCGCTTCTGAAACAGCTTTTTATCGATGGGCCCACTTCGGTCATGTTACAAACGGTGTTGGTCTCTTTCTTGTGCCATTGCAGTGATCGGAGCCAGCTGTTAAGGACACTGGCGGGCACGGGAACCAGCTTGCAGACAAAGCGCTTGAAGATGTGCCAGGGGTTATTGTCACGGAATAGTTTGACGCGTTTGTCAATATATATGCGGAAGAGGTTTTTCTTCAGCCAGAAAACCCATTTGCGCTTCCACATGTTCTCGGTCACATAGTCAACGGGGAAGATGTCCACATATATACCAATGGGGTAGTTGTCATACCAGGCCTCGACCATCTCGGTGGTGGTGTCGGCTATCTTGGCGAAAGTATAGACATAATGCCTCGTCTTTCTCGGCTCAAGCAGTTCGTAGCGTCCTGACGGGTCGTTAAACTCGGCGCAGAAACGCTCGTAGCTCTTTCTTGGCATATAGATGTCTATGTCGTCGTCCCAGGGGACATACCCTCCGTGGCGCACGGCTCCGATCAGCGAGCCGCTTGAGAGAAAGTATGTGATGTTGTTCTCTGTACAGAACCGATGGATATGGTTCAGTATGTTAATCTGA
>ONKB01000142.1 GCA_900318305.1 uncultured Prevotellaceae bacterium
ATCATGATGGGCATCTATTTCAATCTCTCTTTCTGGTACAAACTTATCGACAGGACAATCTGGGGTGCTTGGTTCTCTTTGGCGGGTTGTGTCGTGTTGGTGGCTGTCAACGTCATCTTCATTCCGAAGTATGGCTATATGGCTTGTGCATGGGGTGGCGTGGCTGGTTATGCCACCTCCATGCTCCTCAGTTACTTTGTGGGTCAGCGCCTCAATCCTATCCAGTATGACCTCAAGGGCATCTTCCGCTACATCCTCCTGGCCGTCGTTCTTTTTGTGGCAATGACTTATCTGCCTGATACTTGGCCCTCCTGGCTCCGCATCATCCTCAACACCGCCCTTATCTTCCTTTTCCTCTACGAGATCATCCGCAAGGATCTTCCTCTGCACAGCTTGCCTATCATTGGAAAGAAGTTTGCAAAAAAATAGAAGGTTGCGGCAAGCCGCCGAAGGAAAAATATAAAAAAATAAGGAAAAATATAAAAAGACAAATTATGTATATAGGACAATTAAGTGAGGGGGCGCTGAAAGAGAAGTTGAAGAAGTTTGTTTATGATATTGTAGGTTGTTGTCAGGATGTTCATCGTGAGAAAGGTCCTGAATTAACTGAGTACGTTTACCAAGATTGTTTGAAAATAGCATTGGATGATGCCCATATAGCATATAAGAAAGAATATCATTTTCATCCTACATTTCGAGGGCGTGAGATTGATTCCACTTTAAGAGTTGACTTTTTCTGCAAAGATAAAGTGTTTTTGGAATGTAAGGCAATAGAAGAAGTTTCTTTTCATGAAAGAGTACAATTGACCAATTATATGCGTAATGCTGGTGTGAGAATAGGCATACTTTACAATTTTGCCCCCGTCATGGCTGAATGTGAGAAGTTCTATCTTGACATTGATACCAATAAAGTTTACTATTTCTGATTTTTTATACTATTTTTGTTTATTTTTTTATATTTTTCTTTCGGCGGCTTGCCGCAAAAAACAATGAAAAAGATTTTATTATGTTTGTTGTCTCTTCTGTGCCTCTCGGCTCGTGCTGACGAGGGCATGTGGGTGATGGGCAACATTTCGGAGAAGACCGATTCGGTGCTCCGCAGTTTGGGTCTGGAACTCAGTCCAGAAGAGTTGTACAGCACGGAAACACCGTCGTTGAACGATGCCATCATCCAGTTGGGGGGCTTCTGTTCTGGCGTGGTGGTGAGTGACGAGGGATTGGTGTTCACCAACCACCATTGTGGTTTCGATGCCATTCAAGATCACTCGACTCCCAAGCACGACTACCTGAAGTATGGCTTCTTTGCCAAGTCATACGAAGAGGAACTGCCCAATGAGGGGCTTTATGTGCTCTTCCACATCAAGACGGTGGATGTGACTGACCTCATCTTGGGCGCTGTGCCTGCTGGTGCTGGCAAATGGGAAAGCGATTCCATCATCGATGCTGTCTCAAGGCAGTTGATGGAGATGGTTGATTACAGCGGTAAGGGCATCGAGAGTGAGGTGAATCCCTTCTACAAGGGAAGCAAGTATTTCCTCTCTGTCTATCAGCGTTATGACGATGTGCGCTTGGTTTATGCGCCCCCACAGTGCTTAGGCAAGTATGGTGGTGATACTGACAACTGGATGTGGCCCCGTCAGACCTGTGATTTCAGCGTCTTCCGCATCTATGCCGACAAGGACAACAACCCTGCTGAATACAGCAAGGACAACGTGCCTTACCATCCTCGCAAATATGCCCATGTCAGCACACAGGGTTATTATGAGGGTTCTTACGCTATGACCCTTGGTTATCCTGGCAGTACGGATCGCTACCTCTCTGCCTACGGTATCGAGAACACCATGCGCACCACCAGCGATGGGCGCTATCAGGTGCGTGGTGTCAAGCTTGCCATCCTCGACGAGTCCATGAAGCAGAGCGATGCCCTCCGCATCATGTATGCCTCCAAGTATGCCAGCTCGTCTAACTACTGGAAGTTCTCCCTTGGACAGAACACGGCACTTGATAACCTGAAGGTCATCGATGAGAAGCAGAAGACAGAGCGCGAACTCTTGGCGTGGGCGATGGAAGATACAGTGGCGAGAGGCCGTTACATCGGCATCACCGACTCGCTGAAGGCCATATATCAGGAGGAGTACGACACGAACTATGGCTACACCCTTTGGGTGGAGTCTTTCTATAGCGGTAGTGACATCCTGAATTTTGTCCTTAGAAACATGTTGCGTTCTCGTGATGACTTCAAAGAGCGTGTGGAAAAGGCTTATCGAGACATTGACGTGGCTACCGACAAGAAGGTGTTCTTGGCCATGCTGACGAATTATCTCCAGCACATTCCTAACGAGCGTTATGCCCTTTCTGCTCTTCAGCACAAGGTGGATTCCATTTATGGAGGCGACTACAACAAGTTTGTGGATGACCTCTATGCCAAGTCCATCTTTGCGCGTCCTGATGAACTGAAGGAGGTGGATGACTTTGCTGAACTGGGTGAAGACCCCATGGTGGATGTGACGGCAGACGTGATATCCGTGCTCTATACGGCCATTATGCGTGGTGGTAGTCGTGCAGAAGCTTTTGAGCGTGTGTTGGGCGACGGCATCCGTGAGATGAACCACGACAAGGAGTTCTATCCTGACGCCAACTTCACCATGCGACTGAGTTACGGA
The DNA here is from genome assembly GCA_900318305.1 of uncultured Prevotellaceae bacterium. GTDB lineage: Bacteria > Bacteroidota > Bacteroidia > Bacteroidales > Bacteroidaceae > UBA6382. Next base: position 2,664 of record ONKB01000142.1, read on the forward strand.
CTCTGCAAGCCCATTGATTTTGCTCCTGGCACTACAGGTCTGAAGGAAGAGGCCACAGAGATGATCACCTCTCCCCGTTCATTCCTCAACAAGCATGAGCAGAACCCCAATGAGATGGATTTCGAGCTTATTCCAAGCGTCTACAAGTGGATGAAGAGCGGTAAGTTCTCCAAGCAGTACATTGACCGTCGCTCTGGTCAACTGCCCCTTTGTTTCCTTACCACCAACGACATCACGGGTGGCAACTCGGGTTCAGGCATGTTCGATGGCAAAGGTCGTCTCATCGGCCTCGCCTTTGATGGCAACTGGGAAGCCATGTCGGGCGACATCAAGTTCGACAATGCGCTCCAGCGTTGCATAGGCGTAGATATCCGCTGGGTGCTCTCCGTCATCGATGACTACAGCCACGCCAAGCGACTCATCAAGGAATTAACTATTGAATAACATCATTCAAGTTTGATTTCTAAGCTAGAAGATTGGGATATTGTGTTGCGGCAGGCCGCCGAAGAAAAAATAGGTAAAAACAAGTAAAAAAAGAAAAGATTCAGTCAGACGAAGTCCTTATTATTTTTCCTTATTTTTATCTATTTTTTTATATTTTTCTTTCGGCGGCTTGCCGCAATAATTTTTGTAACAAAAAGAATCCCCGGGGCCTCACGGCTTCGGGGATTCTGACTAAATAAACTAACCAATATCTATCCTAAATCTTATGATGTATTTCTCGCTTAGAAAAAGTTTTTGTTTCTTTTCTTCACTTTACCAAACGACGACGTGGTAACGGTGTGGAGGTGGTGGAGGATATCCATACCCATAGTCTGGACCAAAGAAATCATGCTCGCAGAAGCAAGATTGCATGAGAAGCGAACCAAAGATCGCTGTGAGGAGGATGATGATAAACTTCTTCATAAGGCGTCAGTTTTTAATTGTTGATGAATTAAGTTTGAGTTCTCTGAAAACGTTCGCCCATCGTGTGGGTTTTTGTTTCTGGTGCAAAGGTACGGGCTTTTTATACGCCACGCAAGGTCATTTTTCCTAAAACGGAAGGAGAAATGCCTATGGGCGTTAGGCTTTTCCCTTTTCCACCCTTTTTTGACTTTTTTGCCCTCTCGCACGTACGATAATGTGCCTAAAAGGACTATTTCTGTTAAATAGTGTTAACAAGGAGGGGATAAAAGTATGATTATGCCTTGGTATTTGGTTAAAATTCCTTACCTTTGTGATTTAATAACGCAATTCTTCTAATAAAAAAGTGATTTTTTTCTAAAAAAAGAAACATTGGATATTAAAAGAATCATATTAGCATTCGCCCTATTTCTGGCTGGTATTATCTTTGGCAGTAGGGCTTGGGGACAACAGAGTGTCGCAGTGCGTAACAATCTGGTTTATGATGTTGCGCTCACGCCCAACATAGGTTTTGACGTTCGCATTGCTCCTAAATGGACGCTCGGTCTCAATGCAGGTTATCGTCCTTGGCCTACTGACGACTC
>ONKB01000087.1 GCA_900318305.1 uncultured Prevotellaceae bacterium
ACCTCACTGCCGATAATGAACACAGGATGGACAGCATCTGGATGACAGGATTGATATTCCAAAAATGCCTGCTCACATGTTTTCATCAAGATTGCACCACGGCGGGCAATAGTCAAGTTACTCAAGGGCTGATTCCGGTCATCATCGGCAACACGCATGCTGGTATCAAGATGTATTTTGGTGAAACCAGCCAATACAAACTGGCGAACAAGTTCCTGAGAGTATTCCATAGCTGTTGACTCTGGCAAATGCTGCCAAGGCTGAGGGCCCAAATGGTCACCACCAAGAATAATATTATTCTTGTCATATCCCATATCATCAGCAATCTGATAGATATAGTTTCGGAAATCAGCTGGTTTCATACCAATATAACCGCCAAACTGATTAACTTGATTGCTTGTTGCCTCAATCAGCACTTTATCGTCAAAACGCTTGGACTGTTCCAAGATGGCCTCAATAGCAAAACGGTTGCTACAGCAGAAAGAAGGGATACCAGCAATCAATCCATTCTGACGACGCCGGGCTAAATTAAATAGCGGATTTGTCATAAACATTTATTTACGTGCTGCTTCAAGTAATTCCCCTAATTCCTTGATATTCTCAGCGATAAGGTCTGGTTGTTTGGGAGCCGCCTTAGCAACTTCAATAGTTGTCTCGCCAGAGAGTACCAGACATCCAAAAGCATTAGCATTATGAGCCATAGCAATATCCGTATAAATACGGTCACCCACCATAGCTATTTCTTCAGGTTGAAGATGACGCTGTTGTTGTATGCCCACCAGCATATTGGGATCGGGTTTACCTAAAGTAATATCAGGCTGACGCCCTGTTGCACTCTCCAAGCAACGGCAAATAGAACCGCAATCAACAAGTATGGTTTTCTCATTTGTAGGACATACCCTGTCTGGATTAGTAGCGATATATGGAATCTTCTGTGAAATCCACCATGCAGCACGGCACAGACGAGAGTATACCAATGTCATATCAAAGGCAGCCACAATAATATCAGGAACATCCTCAGGGTCATCTGCAGCGGAGATAAAACCCGCCTTCTCAAATTGAGAAATCATGCTTGGAGTACCCAAAAGGAAGAGTTTCTTTGCCTGGGGATAATGAGCATGAATATAATCTATGGTGGCAATAGTAGTGTTATATATCTCTTCCTCCGTGGCATTAATACCCATCTTGGCTAATTTCTTCAAATAATCGTCAATAGACTTTGAAGGGTTATTAGTCAAGAAGGAATAGGAAATCCCCATCTCATGAAGTTTGTTTAGAAAAGGAATGGTGAATGGGAACAGAGTGTTCCCCATATAGATTGTACCATCCATATCTAAAGCCACATGTTTTATCCTGGCCAGTTTATCTTTCAGTATTCTATCCATAATATATAGTAAACTTTATTCTTTGGTTTCAGAAGTCTTGGCAGTCTCTGCAGCCATATTCTCTGTATCACCATATGCATCAGCCTTGGTATTCCACATCAACAAGAATATCAACGTAGTAACAACAGCAATACCTATCATGGCCATGAACACATAATCCCAGCTCTTGTCAGGATTAATACCATTCATGAAGTCAATGAACATACCGACACCGACACCAGATACAAGACCGCTTGCGTAGGCAAACAGACCTATCAGTCCGTTAGCAGTAGCAGCAGCACGGTTAGTAGCCTGGTTGGAGGCAGAGATACCTATCAAAGCCTGTGGACCGTAGATACAAAAACCGGCCATGGCAAGACACAATACCATAGGAACCATAGCTGTACCCTGTGGCAACGACAAGAAAATTGTCATGAAAATTGCAACACCAACCATACAATAAACACAAGTACGATGAGCTTTGCCTTTCAGCCATTTGTCAGTTGCCCAGCCCCAGAAGAGCATACCTATTACGCCGAATATCTCGAAGACCGCAACAGTCCATCCTGCGTTAGCCAAGGACATATGCCGGGCCTCCTTCAAGAATGTAGGTCCCCAGTCAAGTACTGCGAAACGGACAATGTAGACAAAGAAATCGGCAACAGCCAGAATCCATATCCATTTGTTGCGGAATACCATGCGTTTCAGGAAAGCCTTATATTCAGCACCGCCTTCTTTACCCTTCTTATTCACCTGATGAATCTCAGGAAGACCAACTGAAGAAGGCGTGTCGCGCAGGAAGATGAAAATACCGAGGGCACCTGCCAGAGCGATAGTTGCAGGTATCCAGAAACACCATCTCCAAGCACCGATATGTGAAGCAGATTCAATAGCACCCTGCATACGTACAGCATCTGCCATATCAATATTCAAATTGGCTGCCACCGAAGCGACAATATCAGGATTAGCAGCCATATTAGTACCAAATGTCCCCATGATATAGCCACAGAGAATAGCTACAATGCTGGCACCTACAGAGTGGCTGGTATTCCAAATAGACATTTTTGTAGCCAACTCGTTGGCAGGTATCCAATGGGTCATCAATCGGTTGCACGGAGGGAAGCCTGCACCCTGGAAGAAATTATTAAGCAACACAATGATTCCAAAAACCAAAACCATGGTGTTAACAAACTGTGGTCCTTCGGTCTGACCTGTAATCAAAGAGCTAATGTCAGCTCCAAACCCGAAAGCATAGTTTGCTATTGCACAAAGCAACAAACCAACAGCCATATGATAACGGGCGTTCATACGGTCAGCAACATAGCCGTTAAGGAAACGGGACAAACCATAGACAATGGTCACCAAAGTCATAATAATACCAAAGCTAGTCTTGGTGATGCCATATTCAGCGCTCAAGCCTGGTATGGCAAATGAGAAGTTCTTACGAACAAAATAATAAAAGGCATAACCTATCATCGTTGCGATGATTGTACGCCATTGCCAATAGGCAAAAGATTTTGTAGTCTTAGTCATATTATTAATTGTTATATTTTATATTCTCCAAATACCATTCTCACCGAACACGCCATCAAGCCATTCTTCAAACTTACCCATTCGTAAAGCGACGTCCAGTATAGTATATCGACGGCGGATATGTTGGGCTCTTCGGATTGTATCGCGCAACTGAGTACGTTTCAAATCAATGTCTTCCGGCATAGTCGGTGCTCCGACAGCCTTGAAACGACGAACTGTTTCCTCTACAGAAATCAACTGGCTATCCAGTTTCGTCTTCAATTCGTCCCAATTATCGCGAATTGTTGTCAATTCCTTGCGGAGTTGCTCTGGCGTTACATATTTAGCCTTTATCTCACCTGCACAGAATTCCTCAAAACCTGTTCCTCTAAACACATCCCTTGAATGTGCCATTTGTTTCTCCAAAGAAGGCCATGAGGCCACACAGGCATTAATGTCCAATTTTCTCATGTCAGTTTTTAGGAACTGCTCATAGAAAGAGAGTGAGAGCAGTGTACCTATGCTGACCTGAAAACCATGGGATGGTGCAATACCATTCTTCATAACAAAATGGTCCATATTCAACATATGGCTTATCTGATGTTCAGCACCACTGGCAGGACGACTAGTCTTGGGATAAGCCTGTAATGCAAATCCGCCAAGGAACAGGCCTTCAATCAAGCGTGTCAAGGCTTGGGGATTTCCTGCTTTCGCTCCAGCTGGATCGGCCAAGGCATCACGCAATCCACCTTGCACGATACCCCACGAGAGGGGATCTATAGGTTCATTTCCGATCAAATCAGCTACTATCCAATCAGCGCCACAAGCCACCTTGGCGTATAAATCGCCGTAGCCACTTGCAGTCATTGCCTCAGGAGCAGTTGCCACAACATTCACATCAGCAACAACTGCACGGGGAGCAGCACAACCAAATGTCTGCTTAGCACCGTCCTTGGTAATGGATGCGCCAAAAGCAACATAACCATCCATGGAAGCAGCAGTTCCTACAATCATATATGGACGTTCCTGATGATGAGAGCAAAGCTTTGTAATATCATTAATTGTACCAGAACCTACGGCAACGGCTATAGCATCTGTCTTTGAGAGGACATCGTCCATGCGTTCTATGTATTTCCACTCGGCATGCATATCCGGCTCATCAAAGATATAGGGGTCATCCATATCTATACCAGCATTGCTCAAAATGTTCTGTACATCTCTTCCCGCTACACCAAACGTAGTCTTGTCTGCAACAACAATAGCACGATTTCCTGAAAATTGCTCTTTAAAGACATCGGCGACACGACCCAAGATACCCTGGCCTAACAACAGTGCCTTTGTCTGCGTTGCGTTATCCAATGCTATTTTAACTCGATTCATTTGAAAACAGGCATAACCGTAAAGACCCGTTTTAGTCATCAATAAACTTAAACGGGTCTTCGATATTTATTTTTTATTTAATTCTATTGTTTTCTCAACATCTAATGCCTCTGCAATAATTGAGAGCGGATTCATCACCTTGGCCGATGTAGACATCTCTATCTGCCACTTACATGTTTCACAATCAGTAACAACATAGTCTGCTTTGACATCCTCAATCTGTTTAAACAGAGGTTCACCTATCTTCTGTGATGTCTCATAATTCTCCTTCTTGAAGCCATAAGTTCCCGCTATACCACAGCACTGTGACTCCAGCATAATAAACTCGACTCCAGGAATCATCTTAACTAAGGAAGTACTATAAATAGCCCAACCAAGTTTTTCCATATGACACGGAGTATGATAGCAGAGACGCTTCTTATAATCTTCCTTGAATGCAAGCTTGACCTTACCTTCCTCTACTAACTTATAAATAAAACGTGTTGCCAAAGAAAGATTACCTTGTGCCACTTCGTTATCTACATGAAGAAGATGATTGTACTCATTACGCATCATAAGGGTACAAGATGAACTTGTGGTAATAACCGGACGTCCCGCTTTTACAGATTCCCTCATAGAGGCCATGTTTATCTCTGCCTGTTTTTTCGCTTGTTCAATAAAGCCATTTGAAACCAAAGGAACACCGCAGCATTTCTCCTTGTCAAGAAGTTTTACTCCATAACCTATGGCATTCAAAACTTTAATCAAGTCCTTACCCAATTGCGGATAATTATAATTGACATAACAACCATGGAAATAGGTCACCTGATTCTTGTATTGTTCCTGTTGGGCAGCTGCATATTTCTTATACCATGTCTCAAACTTCTGTGAGGCATAAGCAGGAAATTTGCGATGCTTGTCAATCTTTACGACAGAATGGAGTACAGACTTAACAGGAGCTAATCCTGTCGAAAAATTAGCAACAGGAGCCACCATCGTTGCCAAAGAGCCGACCAAATCAGTATTTGCCAAAGTAAACTCACGTAAACCCGGACCATGTTTTGCGTATTTAATGCGTGCACTTTGAATGATGTCAGCAATGTGTACACCTTCAGGACATGCCACTTCACAGCGTTTACAGTTCAAGCACATCTTCAATGCTTTCTCGTCAAAAAAGACAACATCCTTAATACGATAGCGCTCACCATCTGGTCCAGCATGCTTAGGTCCTGGATAGAAAGGAGTAACGCCAGCAACAGGGCAATAAACTGTACATATAGAACACTTGAGACATTTCTCAAGATTATTATCACTTATACTTAATAGTTGAAGATTCTCTGCCATGGTGATTACTTATTTAAAATATTTTTAGCGACAGCCACAGCTGTAATTAAAGAAACACCTGTACCATCAGCCTGCTTGATAGCATTATGGCCACTTAATACCGAACCAATTGCATAAAGGTTCTCAATGACACTGCCATTTTTTTGAGTCTGTAACTGATTATTGGTTTTCACACCGTATGTCATATATGGCTGTGCGTTATAAACATTCTCGTCAATCCAATCTGTTCTATTATCTCCCGCATCAACATCGAGGTCAAAAATCGGCTCAAACACCTTAACATAATTTGATTTCAGGCCTTCACTCTGGAAAGATCCGGTAGCTAAAACATAATTGTCAGCATACAGGTTATCGTCTGGAAGAGCAGATGTTTCCAAAGAAACCACCTTGCCATTATCTATTACAGCGCCTGTCACCGTGTTGCCTAACATAAACACACCACCCAACCGTTCAAAATAGCTACGTAGCATCTTCTGGACTCTAACACCAGGAACAGATGGTGGCAATGTAGCAACCACAAACATCGGTTTATTTAACATGGATTTTAACTTAATGACATTCTCATCATTATTCATGCCAACTATAGCAGGCAGAAGGACAGCATCAGCATCTTTGCTGTTTTCATTTATTACATCTGCAATTTCTCTTAGGGTTTCGTCTGTACTCAGAATCTTGGAAATATTGGCTGAGCGCATCTCAGAGGGACTCATGCGACGCTCTTTAAGGGCAGAAATAGTAAGTATCTTAGAATCCACCTCAGTTTCCACTTTACGAAG
>ONKB01000020.1 GCA_900318305.1 uncultured Prevotellaceae bacterium
CACGATGGCGTGTTGTTTCGACTCAAAGAACTTCTTGAATGAGTCGCGAATCTCGTTGGCTGTCATCATAATTATTTACGATTTTCTAATTATCGATTTTCTATTTCACAAATTTGGGTGCAAAATTACAAAGAAAAAACGAAGATGCAGACAGTTTTTGTATAAAATTTGTTTACACCCTTAATTACTAGAGGGAAAATATAGGGGTTTCCCTATCAGGAAATAACGTTTTCTGTTGATTCACCAATGGAAGCGGATGCCGATGGGCAGGGTCATTTGTAACGGATGTTCTGTACGATAGGTCTTGATGTTGCTGCCATCATCAAAGAAATACTGAAGGCTTGGCTCTAAATAGACTCCGAGGTTGGGCGTTATGTCGTATTGCATGCCAAGTCCGAAGGTGGTTGACCATTGCAGAGGTACATCAAGCGTCGATTCTTTCTCAAAAGTAACATTTCCATCTGACACATGGCTCACGTGAAGACAGCTGTGTAGGGGAATGTCAAGCATGACGCCAGTTGATGAGTAGAGGCAGAGATGAGCCTTGCTATACCATTTCCATCCAAGACGTAAAGGAATACCGATGTAGTGGAGTTGCTGCTTTTCCTGAATATATGCCTTACGACTGCCCGTGGTAATAGTGGAGCTAAGTTGTGTATAGCTGATGCCTGTCTCTATGGACAGCTTTGGAGAGAGCTCTTTGCTTAACAGCATCTGGAAATTGACGGGTAGCCTGTGCTCATAAGATGCTTTCATAATGCCTCCGTTAACGAGAGAGTTCTCCTGTGCAATCTTCATGATGGAACGTGTCTCCGCATCCCATTTTATTGACCGGTTCATTATAAGATAGTTGTTGTAGTCCATCCAGTCGTCATACGGTTCTATGATAGCCACATTGCTCAATGCGTCGAAGCTGCTTTGCCCTATTGATGTGTTGGCCAGATAATTGACTTGTTGTCCTATCGTACCGTTGAAGGTCAGGCCGATGTTCCAAGAAGATTCCTTGGTTTCAACGGTTGTCGTTAAATGTGTATCGTCAAATGTTGGCAGCAGGGCAGGCAACTGATAGATGGTGGTGTCTCGGGTGAAATCTTCTTCCTCTATAGAGGCCTCCGGATGGGTGTCATTTTTATCTTCTATATGATTATAGAGTATAGAGTCTTGCAGGATGGCAGACTCTTCCTGATAACGGAGGGGGAGTGATGACGGTTTATTGCTGAAGGAAACGTATTCTGGTTTTCCGTCAGACTTTTCCAGTGGTTGTACAGATTGAGGATTGTGCTTGCTTGTGCTGACGACAGGCAACTGACGGGAAGGCTCTTCTTGTTCTTCTTCACACATGAACTTCCAGATGACAACTGGTATGGCGATCAGCAATAGGATGAGTACCCACGACTGCTTGATGAGTATTCGCAGCATACGCTTGGCATGTGACAGCTGTGAGGAAGAAGAGTGAGTGGAAATGCCAAGTAATTGGCTTATCTCCTGATGCGAGAGTCCTTCGAATACGGAGAGCCTGAATACCTGCTGATAGCCTCGTGGAAGTTGGGATACAAGTGTCTGTAGCTGGTTGTAGTCTGGAGTCAACGAATCATGGGGGCTGGCCGCGTGGCTCTGTGCATGTTGCAGACTATGGTTCTGTTCGCGTGATTCGGAGACCATTTGCTGTAGAGCAGCTTGTTCCTTGTCTGTACGAAGACGATAGTGATAGCCTACGTTTCTGACAATCGAAGTCATCCACGAATCCAGCTTTTCCGGGGTTTCAAGTCTGTCAAGTGAGGTCAGTATAATCACAAAGGCATCATGCAGCAAGTCTTCTGCCACATTGTCCTTCTTTGCATATTGCTTGCAGATTTTTAGGAGTCTTGGTTTATATTGCTGATAGAGCAGGCTCAGAGCTTGGTAATCACCAGACTTGCACCTGCTTATCAGTTCCGTTGAGTCCATACGTGTTACAACCAGTGTTACATTTTATTGAAGACAGACCTTGATTAAGGTTGCTTCTATGCCATAGCAGGTGATTCCTGCAGGACAGTCGTTGATAATATCAGTAATGTCTGAATACAAAAAGCCGGAAAGGGTTACATACTTGCCATCATATTTCTGCAGGTCGTTGGTATTCAGATATCCCCATGTGTAAAATCGATAGTGACTGCTTTCTAGATAATTGTTTCCACCACCAGACGAATCGTAATGGAAGGTACCCACCAGTCCTTTCTTCAATGGAGCAGCAGAAAATATGCATCGCCAGTCGGAAAATTCCCCATAGTGGTATGGATCATCCAAAGACGAATATTCTTCAAGGCCAATCTGCCTGCCGTCATGATGATAGAAACAACGTTCCAAATCGTTAATTAGCTGATTGTACCAAAAATATACCGTTTCACCTTTCCATTTTCCTTGAAACAGTTGTGTATTATATATGACACTTTGACTTCCATCCCATGCCCCCAGACTTTCTTGTATCCAATCTGGCATATCGGCAATATCCATAATGGTAACAGGAATATTGTCTCTTAACGGAAAACAATAGGTATAGCCACTTTCTTCAACATCCCAGTCAATTTCTGCATCCCATGGGGTGGAGTCGCTGTTGGAGCATGCCGTTAACAGCATAGTAGCCCACGTCAATATGACAATAACTCTCTTCATAACCTTATATTTTTATGTTGCAAATTTAATTCTTTTTGTATATATAGTGTCACGATAAACTAAAAGACTGCATGACATACTCGCTATTTATAATTTGTTAACTTTTTAGCACCGTG
>ONKB01000004.1 GCA_900318305.1 uncultured Prevotellaceae bacterium
GGATGTCTGTTATCTGACGCATGATGACGTTTTTACTTCTTGTTGTTATTCTGTGATATTTCTTGGCAGGGGTCAGTTGAGTTTATATACAGCTTCTTTCCAGTTGTCCAAATACTCCAGGAGCTGTCTGCTGATGTTTATCTTGCGTGTTGCCTTCAGATTGATTGACGTCTTGTTCTTGGAGTTGAACACTTTTAGATACAGCTCTGTTGAGCCTTCTTCTTCAAAGAATGAGGAAAGTGTATCGCTGCGTTCTATGGTAAGTGAGTCTATGGTAAAGGAAATGGCGAGTTTGTTGAAAACGTCTTTGACATCTGCCATGAAGTTGATTTGCGTAATGTGCAGGTTTTTCCTGTCAGGGTTCCATGGAGGCGATGTCACGGTGGCTTTTACCAGTATGGCGGCTCCTTCTTTGAAGTAATTCTGATTGTTTGTCCATTCTTCTCCATTCATGAACCATTCTCCCTCGCCTGTGAAGTCCTCCAGTATTGCTGCCCCATAGGGTTTGTTGCTGCGGGACATGCCTGTGCGGGTGCTTTTTACCAGACCGCCCAGAATGACTTTTTTCTCTGCCGGGAAACTCGGAAGGTCTTTCAACTCGCTGCAGCCCATATCGCAGAGGTATTTCAGTATGACGTAGAAGTCGTCAAGCGGATGGGCTGAGACATACATTCCGATGAGTTCCCTCTCTTTGTTTAACCGCTCCATATTGTTGCGCTCGCCGCTCAGGGGAGGAATCTTTGGCTTGGTCATCATCTGGAAATCGTCCATGCTGTCGAATAATGAGAGTGAGGGGGAGTTCTTGTCCCGTTGCACTCTCTGTCCGTAAGCTATCAGTTCATCGATGAATGTCAGCCCCGTTTTTTCCGACTTGATTATGAATTGCTCTCGTGTCAGTTCCGTGAAGCAGTCAAAGGCGCCGCTTAATGCCAGACTCTCAAAGCACTTCTTGTTACACTGGGTATAGTTTGTGCGCTCGGCAAAATCGAAGATGTCCTTGTAAGGGCCGTTTTTCTTCCGTTCCTCTATGATGGACTCTGCAGCTGCGATACCCATGCCTTTGATGGCGGCCAGTCCGAAACGTATCTCTCCTTTGGCATTGGTTCCAAAATCTGCGTAACTTTCGTTGACATCAGGCAGAAGGGTTGCTATACCCATGGCACGGCATTCGTCCATCAGTTTTGTAATTTCCTTAATGTCGTTCTTGCGGCGTGTCATGATGGCCGACATGAACTCTGCGGGATAGTGGGCCTTCAGGTAGGCAGTCTGGTATGCTACCCATGAGTAGCATGCCGCATGCGACTTGTTGAAGGCATAGGAGGCGAATTTCTCCCAGTCGCTCCATATTTTCTCCAGAACTTTCGGGTCGTGTCCGTTTTTCTTTCCGCCTTCTATGAACTTGGGCTTCATGGCATCGACGATGTCCTTCTTCTTCTTTCCCATAGCTTTACGCAGGGCGTCGCTCTCGCCACGAGTGAAGCCTGCCAACCGGCGGGAAAGCAGCATCACCTGCTCCTGATAGACGGTGATGCCATAGGTGTCTTTGAGAAATTCCTCCATCACGGGGATGTCATAGTGAATCTCCTCACGGCCGTTCTTCCTGTTGATGAACGAGGGGATGTAGTCCATAGGTCCCGGACGGTAGAGAGCGTTCATGGCGATAAGGTCCTCGAAGACGGTGGGGTGGAGTTCCTTCAGGTTTTTCTGCATGCCAGGAGACTCAAACTGGAATGTTCCCACGGTGCGTCCCTCCTGATAGAGCTTGTATGTCAGCTCGTCATCAATAGGCAGGTTCTCCAGGTCTATATCTACGCCTTTTGACTCCTTGATGATGCGGCATGCTTCTTTCATCTCCGAGAGTGTCTTCAGGCCGAGAAAGTCCATCTTGATCAGGCCTGTCGATTCAATGACGTGTCCGTCATATTGTGTTACCGTCGTCTTGATGTTGGGAAAGTCCGGGTCGTCAGCGGTTGACACGGGTACATGGTCAGATATCGGGTCTCGGCAGATAATGAATCCGCAGGCATGGATGCCGGTGCCTCTGACGGTGCCTTCAAGCATGCGGGCATATTTTATAGTGTTGCTTTCCTGGATATTCTCGGATTCCTCGGCGCGTTTCAGCTCCGGGGTACACTTAATGGCATTGTCCAGGTTCATCTTCATTCCCTCCGGCAGCCGGTCGGGTATGGCCTTGCACAAGGCGTTGCTTTTCTCCAGCGGCAGTTTTTCCACACGCGCTACGTCCTTGATGGAGTTCTTGGTCGCCATGGTGGCATAGGTGATGATGTGGGCGCAGTTATCATGCCCGTATTTGTCCATTACCCACTGGAGCACCTTGCCTCTGCCGTCATCGTCAAAGTCGGTGTCTATATCAGGCAGGGAGATACGGTCGGGATTCAGGAAACGCTCAAAAAGCAGGTCATATTTCAGAGGGTCAAGCCTTGTGATGCCCAGACAGTAGGCTACTACCGAGCCAGCGGCGGAGCCACGTCCGGGACCAACCCATACACCCAGCTCATTGCGGGCTGCATTGATGAAATCCTGCACAATGAGGAAGTATCCCGGAAAACCCATCGTTTTCATAATGTGCAGTTCGAAGCGTATGCGGTCGTCCACCTCCTGCGACAAGGGCTCGCCATATATTCTGTGGGCACCGTCATAGGCCAGTTTTCCTAGATAGTCAGCTTCAAACTTGATGCGATATAGTTTCTCGTAGCCGCCCAGTTTCTTGATTTTCTTCTCCCCCTCCTCCTGGGACAGCTGGTTTTCCCCGTTCTCGTCGCAGGTGAATTCCTTAAACAATTCCTCTTTGGTATATTTCTTGCGCCACTCTTCCTCTGTGCCGAAGTCGGCCGGTATGGGAAAGTTGGGCATGATGGGGTCGCTCTCAATGGAGTAAGTCTCTACCTTATCCAGTATCTCAAGTGTGTTGGCGAGCGCCTCTGGGATGTCGTTGAACACTTCGTTCATCTCCTCCCGGGTCTTGAACCACTCCTGCTTGGAATAGACCATGCGGTTGGGGTCGTTCAGGTCCTTTCCCGTTGAGAGACACAGCAGGTGGTCGTGGGCCTCAGCGTTGTCTTCGTCAACAAAATGGCAGTCGTTGGTGCATATCAGTTTCACGCCTTCTTCCCTGGCCAGTTCAATGAGTTTGGCATTGGCTTTTTGCTGCAGGATAAATGTCTCGCGGTTGGCATGCTGGTTCGGATTTCTTACCTCGTGGCGTTGCAGTTCCAGGTAGTAGTCGTCGCCAAAGACGCCCTTGAACCACTCAATCGCCTTGCGTGCCCCCTCGATGTTGTCACAGAGAATTTTCTCGGGCACTTCACCTGCCAGACATGCTGAGCAGACGATGAGTCCCTCGTGATATTTCTCCAGGTCGGCCTTGTCGGTACGCGGACGGCCATAGAAACCGTCCACCCATGCCCGGCTTACCAGTTTGATCAGGTTCTTGTAGCCCTGGAAGTTCTTTGCCAGCACAATGAGGTGATTGCCACCCAGATCGCCCTTGTCTTTTTCCCTGTCCTCTTTCCTGCGGCGTGCCACATACATTTCACATCCAAAGATGGGCTTGAACGGCTCCAGTCCATCTTTCTTACGTCCTTTGTTGACCTTTTTGACGTAGTCGTCAAATTCCTTGATGCCAAACATATTGCCGTGATCGGTAATAGCCATGCCTCTCATGCCGTTGCTGATGGCTTTGTCCACCAGTTTGTCTATGGGCGACTGTCCGTCAAGGATAGAATAGAAAGTATGTACGTGAAGATGTATAAAATCCTGCATGCTAATGGGTTGTAATAATATGGTTTTTGTCAGCTTTCTGGAAGTCTGTGGAAGCAAGTGTGTCCTCTTTCATGAACAATTTCCCCTTGCTTCTTCGATATTACAAATTTACGAAAAAGCAATCGAAAAGCCCAATTTGTTAGAGGTTTTTTAGAGGCTTTTCCAGGCTTTTTCCCAGCGGGCTTCTTCTACATAAAAACAGGGTAGAAGGATAACCTTTAGACAGTGTTGTACGATTTCAGTTCAAAGCGCACTTTGTATATTCGATCAGAGCTAATTGGACAGGTCTGGCTGTTATAATATGCATAGTGATCATCAAAACCATAGCCTCTCAGATTGATATTCTTGACCATTCCCGGCTCTATGGAGACTTTTTTTGTGAAATCCTGATAGTCGAGCATATTGCCACTCATGTCAAAGTAGATCATTCGGCCCGATATCTGGGTGATTGTCCTGTCTGTGTTGTTCTTCAGGGAGACCGAGGCCTCCAGTGACACCCAGTCGTGCGTGTATTTTTCCAGCGTCACATCATTGGCACTGATGGTTACAGGATTTTGAGATGCGTTCGTGGGTTTTTGTTTTGCATAAGTCGCTGTCGGCGCGGGTGCGGGTATCGGTGTGGGAGTGTCTGCTGTCTTTTCTTCTACGGTATTTGGCTTGTTCGACGACTGTTGCTCTATTGCCTGTTTGAGTTGCGATACCTCGCGTCGCAGCACGGCGATTTCCTGGCGCAAAGCCTTAATGTCATCATCCTTGTTGATGGTGAGGTCTTTGTCAGTCAACTCCTGTGTCTCTACTTTTGGTGCCACAGCCTCGTTATCGGTTTCAGACTTCCCGTTTTTCAACATCAATATTCCGATAATTGCGACAATAACGGCAAAAAGAAAGGCAATTTTTCCTTTGTTGTTCCTGGGTTCTTCGTAAATCATATATCTTTTTTGTTTTTGGTGAAGTATATGGTTTTGTGA
>ONKB01000091.1 GCA_900318305.1 uncultured Prevotellaceae bacterium
TTGTCCACCGTGTACATCCCAATGAAGGCTCCGTTCTGGTCGCGCAGGCGTACTGTTGCCCCGTTGATGGGCAGATAGGCATCATGCGTCCCGCTCTTGTAGGTGTAGTAGCTGTAATCGTCCATCGTCTTGCTATTATCCTTGACAACACCCATGATATAGCCTTTCGTGTCAGCCTGCGTGCCGTAATAGCTCACTATACCGCGATAGTAGCGGAGGCCTTCCTGGGCACAGAAGTCAGGGTTCAATGCACGGTGACGTGCCGGCTGGTAGGTATGGAAATAGCCTTCGCTCAGGAAGCCCGGAGTACCATGTTTCAACACACCGAGATAACCCGTGTAGCCTCTGGCGTTGGTAGAGTAGCTGTGATAGAAATCCCAGTCACCACGGATGTTGGTGGAGGAATTGTAATAGTTCTGGAACTCCAGACCCGATTTCATGCACTCCACAAGATAAGGCCACACGGCCTTGCACATATTCTTGCTTCCTGCCACACACTCCTCAGCATCAGAACCGCGATACAGGAACAAAGGATAATTGGTTACCGCCCCGTCGGAAGCGGCGTTGGAGTGAACAGAGATAAACATATCGCTGCCCCAGTCATCCACCTCGGCGGCAATCTCGCTCAACGCACGGTTGTATTTCTCAGCATTGCTTGCCCCCGACACATAAGGGTACGGCCCGTTGGCATAGCGTGACATCTTGATGGTATAGCCGTCGGCCTTAAGCCTGCGGGCCATCTCAAAGCATTTCCACAAGTTGGTATTCGACTCATAGAAGCCACAAGTATCGGGACGTCCCGTACTGGAGAGCGCAGGATAAGGAATTGTAGCCATCGGACGGTCGTTTGGTCCCCAGCTGCCGTGTCCCGGATTGATATAGATTTTCTTAGGAGTAGCGGCAAACACAAGTGCCGTACACAGAACAGAAACTATCACAACTATTTTTCTCATAATCTGTACCCTCCCTTATTTTGTTAAGTTTATCAGATAAATCTCACCATATCCTGTTGAACAGGCAACAACACCCTTGGTCTTGGAGCAATAAGGATACATCGTCAGCGAAACAGGATCAGTCAGCCGCTGGCTCTTCCCGTCAAGCGTATAAGCCATGATGCATGACGTGAGCAGCCGCTCGCCGTCATCCTTGTCGTCCATACCGATGATGGTATTGTTATCGTACCATTGCGGAGCCCTGCAGTCATGGGCGATGAATTTCACATTCTTTCCCTCCATGTCACACACATAGGCTCCCTCGCCACCGACATAATAGAGGATGTGCTTCTTGTCGGGCGATATAGAGGGCCAGATATAGGTCTCTTCCGTGCCGTTGGGCGATAACAAAACCGTCTCGCCGTCCTTGTTCAGCATCAGCTGCAAGTCCTCAAGGAAGACACTCGGAGCCGTCTTGTCTATCAGACTGCGGGAAACGCCTTTCTGTGTCATGATGTCATCGTTTTCATCCATCGTAAATGCCGTATTGCCAGAAAATCCGTAGGCTTTCAGCTGACGGCTCGGAGACATTACCTCGCTGACAGCCTTGCTGTCCACCTTGACACTCTTCAGAGCCGTCATGCGCACATGCTCATCGGTGGTGAAATGCACCTCGCGGAATACCACCTCGCTGCCGTCGTCAGAGACCACAGCCCCTACTCCGGCACCGGCAGCCGTTGTAAGCACCTCTTCACGTCCGGTTGACATATCAAGCTTCTTCAGTCCTTTGTTGCCCAACGTCGTCGTCAGAACATAGTCTCCCGCCGGACTGATGCCGGCAATCCTTGTGTCCGATGCCGTCTCTCCGGCAATCTTCCTCAGGGAAACAGATGTGAATATCTGTGCCGACATCGCTGTCGACATGCACAGAAACAGGGATAACACCAATTTATTCATCTTTATACTTAATTTATAGTGATTATCATATTATATGCAAAGTTAACTCTTTTTTCTTGCACGCTCCCTTTTTCTCCATTGAAATTACTTCAATCTCTCCCCCGTGGGACGTTTTTTTACGCTCCCACGAGAGAAATTTTTCTGTCATAGCACCATGTTGGGTGGTGTTCGCAAATTTGCGAATACCATTTTATAGGCTAATTCCTCTTTAAGTTCTTTATGGATGCGCTCGTTCACAGCATAGCCCTTCACGAGGTAATCTTTCAATATCCTATTTGCCCATTGGCGGAACTTCACACCGCGTTTAGAATTCACACGATAACCAACAGAGATAATCATATCCAAATTAAAATAAGGAATGTTACGTTTCACAGTTCTTTTTCCTTCAATCTGAACTTGTGCAATTTTTGCACATGTTGAATCTCTGTCTAATTATTCCACGTTATAGATATTGTTGATATGGCGAACTATAGTGGTTCGATCTGTCTGAAACAACTCAGCCATCTGAGCCTGTGTCAGCCACACCGTCTCATTCTCCAGCCGGACATCTATCTGTATCTGTCCGTCTGATAAATTACAATCTGATTATCTTTCAAGATAAAAAGCTATTATGTTGTAAAGATCGGAGTTTTTATTAGAAATGTCAAAACACACAGGTATTTTCGGGGCTGTATGTTTGCTGAACTCATGATTTTTTACGAACTTTGTTACTCTAAACCTAATACGACAACCCGACATGAACACACACTATTGGTTCATCTCCGCCACATGCATGGTACTCATGACCAGTATGGTGCAAGCCGCAACATCTATCGTCACAACACAACAGGTGACATATACCCGTATCCAGACATCCACCAAAGACCTGCCAAAGGACAAGGCCTTTGTTGCCAGCATGCTGACAGAGCGCATCGGTGAACGGACACAGCTGCAAGGACGGGGAAAGACCCTGAAGGTGAGTTTCCGCATAGACCCGTCGCTTGAAGAGGATGAGGCTGTCATAGACATCTCCAAAGGGAGAGCCGTAGTGAGAGGCGGCCGTTTCCGCACAGTCGTCGCTGGAACAGGACAGCTGCTAAGGGCTCTCCGTTATCAGGAACATTCTGTCGTGCTCCGTGACGGACGACAGACCTACCACCCGGCAAATCATTTCAGACAGGCGTACCTGAGCCGCCACTTTGACAATTTCTTCCATCGTGCACCGGCAAAGGACATCCTGCGCTATATTGACGACCTTGCCCTTTGGGGCATCAACGGCATTCACACCATGCTGCAATATCCCGAAGTGGATGCCGACCACGCCACACCCGCCGACCTGGATTCTTTCAAAACCACGTCCGACCAGATAGTTGAACATGTGCATGCCCTTGACCTCATACTAACCGTTACAGGAGGTTCCAATACGGCACCCTCAGACATGCCCAAGGAATACCACGCAAACAAGAATATTCCGCGACGCGGAGCCGACGAATACAACGTCTGCCCAGAAAAGCCAGGCGCTCTGGACTATCTGCTCTCCCTGCGCAAGGAAGCCGTACAGAAATTTGCCGACAAGAAAATAGACGGTTTTGTTTACTGGCCTTATGACGAGGGCGGATGCACATGTGAGGAGTGCAGACCCTGGGGCGGAAAGGGCTACGTGAAACTGATAGAGAAATACCGCAACATTCACGAGGAATACTATCCCCATTGCACCCACCTGGTATCTACATGGTTTTTTGATGATGACGACTGGAAACTCTTCTACGACTACCTGTTCAGGCAGGACTGGATAGACTACCTCATCGTTGATGCACACAACGATTTCCCACGTTTCCCGCTGGAACACCCTATTCCCAAGAATATCAAGATTATCACCTTTCCTGAAATCAGCATGTGGGGAAGACGGCCTTGGGGCGGTTTCGGCGCCATAGCCATGCCTGAGAGGTTTGAAAGGCTGTTCCGCCAGGCACAGCCTGTAGCATGCGGTTTCCAGCTATACTCCGAAGGTATCTTTGAGGACCTCAACAAGATTGTCGTCAACGGGCTATACACCACGCCAGCCAGCCATGCTGATGACATCCTGGAAAAGTACGCGCATTATGAGTTCCCCGGGTGCGACACGGAGGATTTCAAGGAATTTATCCGTCTGCTCGAAGCCACCCACTGGACACGCCAGGCTCCCAACACGCACCACAGTTATGTTGTCAACTACCTGAAGAATACCTCTGATGAGGAACTGGCTGCGCGGGCCAGACTGGCCGACAAAGCCCTGGTGCTGGCAGAGAAGATAGACAAATCCATCCTGCCTTCCATGAGGAAGAGCTGGCGCTGGCGCATATTCAAACTGCGCGCAGTCATCGACCACGAGATATTCAACAACCGCAACCTATACACTCCCGCCGCCATAGAGGCTTATCGTGAACTGGTGAGAATCTATCACGCAGAGGAACAGCAGCGGGGGCTGGCAAAAGGATACGGCGGACACACCTGTCCACCGCTCCTGCCGGAATACAAGAGAGAACCACAGAACTGAGCATAAAACAACACACAAGACATGACTACACAGAGTACCAATAAAATAGATACCTATACCTTCATGGTAGATCCGTTTGACACCGACTGCCAGAACCGCCTCTCATGGAGCGTACTGGGCACCCGCATCCTATCGGCAGCAACCCATCATGCGCGCCGCCGGGGTTTCGACCGGTTTGAGAAAGACGGCATTCCTTACCTCTGGGTTCTCTCACGCATGATTATCGAGGTTGACCACTGGCCGAAGGTACATGAGACCTACCAGCTGTCCACCTGGATCAAGAACTACTACCGCTATTTCACCGACCGCTATTTCTATATCCTCGACAGCAAAGGGGAAATCATAGGACGTGTCCTTACCATCTGGGCCATGATTAACTCACAGACACGCATGCCTGAGGAACTGAAAACCATTTTCGGCAACGGATTCGACCAATACATCCATATTGACGATACTGTCACGTTTCAGCGAAGCCGCATCAGGGTAAAACAACCTGCCATTGAGACTTGGCGTGACACCTTCTACAGCGACCTCGACACCAACGGGCATGTAAACAGCATTCGCTACATAGAACTCCTTTTAGACAGTCTCCCGACAGCACTCACCACAACACGTCCCGTCAGACGCATTGAGATGGAATACTGTGCCGAAAGCTATGTCGCCAACCATCTCCACATCAAGATGGAGGAAACTACTCCCCTGCTCTATCAGGCAGAGATAAGCAAGGACACCGACGACAAACCCGTCACCGTTTGCCGCAGCGCCATCAGTTTCTAACAATACATTATTATAATATGAAAAGAACCCTTACCTTTTCCCTCATCTTTTGGGGAATCGTCACCACCACCTTGTGGGCAGCATCCCCTACAGTAAAATTATACAAAGTCCTGAAAGACAACAGAAAAAGAGAATGCACCATTGTTCCCCTCCAGAAGACATCAGACGGTGGCTACATCCTGCGCATTCCACAAAAGGAACTGGAGACGATGGAGTTCCTTTTGGTGACGCCTTCGATGGCTGTGGGACATCAGGGAGAAAGGGGTTGGTTCATCAATAACGACGGACTGCAGACTTGTTTCAGCCTGCCACACAAGCAGCTGCCCTACAAAATACAACGAGAAGAAAAGTATCTGATAAGCGACGACCTCAGCGACATTACCGACGGCATACAATACACCGTAGGATGGGACGATGCGTCACTCTGCATCAGCGGCTACCACGAGAACAACGGCAAGACATGGCTGGCTGTCAAGGAGGGGATGAAGTTTGAGAGCAGGCAGCTCATCAAGCTCAAAGACGGTGAATACAGCCTCAACGAGGCCTACTACCTCAGGGACATCAAGCCCTACGAGGACCTTACCATCATTTTCTATCCCATCAAGGGCAGCAGCTATGCTGACATCGCCCTGAAATACAGGGAATGGCTCCTGATAAACAACCGCATGCCTGCCACCGTCAAGGAAAAGATAAAGACACGCCCCGAGATTGCCTACGCCGCCGAGGCACCAGAGGTAAGAATCCGAATGGGATGGAAGGAGTCTCCCTCCCCTGTCCTGGAACAGACCCGCGAGACAGAACCGCCCATGCACGTTGCCATTACCTTTGACCGGGTATGCGACATCATTGACGCTATGGTGGCAAAAGGCATCAAGAAGGCCGAATTGTGCCTGGTGGGATGGAACATCAGGGGGCACGACGGACGATTTCCAGAAATATTTCCGCCCGATCCCCAGCTGGGCGGCTTTGACGGACTGATGAAAGTCATCAGGAAAGCCCAAGACGCTGGTTACCGCATTGACCTGCACAACAACCGTACCGACATCTACAGCATCTGCGAGGACTGGAGAAACGGCTACCATGCCTGCAAGGACATAAACGGCCATCTGAAGACAAAAGCCATATATGGCGGCGGCAGGATGTATGACATCTGCGTCAAGCAAAGCTATGAACACTTCTTCAAGCGCGACGAGCCCAAAATGGCAGGATGGGGCATTCACGGCCTGCATTTCATCGATGTGCTGAGCATCATTAACCCGCACGACTGTTTTGACCCCAATCACCCCATCAACAAGAAGGAAGCCGCCTGGTACGGCAACAAGATGCTGGAGGAAAGCCAGGCTCTCTTCGGCGGCTCACAGTCGGAAGGCGGCAAGGACTTTACCGCCAAGGTGCTGGACTATGCGATGTATGCCACACGCTCAACCCACAGGCCAAAGGACAAGGATATCTTCGACAAGTTCCTGCCCATGTGGTTCATCGTCTTCAACGGCTACGTCATGAGCAACACGTCAAACTTTACCGTCAACTTCCCCATCAAGCCCATAGAAGATGCCCTGAACGTGGTGGAATATGTATCAAGGCCCATGTTCTATTTCTATTCCTCCTTCAAGGCAAAGATGTCCCAGAACTGGATGGGGGGCGAACTTGACCTGCGCTGCGCCACCGACGAGGAACTGGACTATGCCGTCACCCAAATCAAGAAAGGGTATGACATCTTCATGGAATACAAGGACCTGGTAAAGGAAACAATACGGTATCACGAAGAACTTATGCCAGGCGTCAGGTGCACCACTTTCTCCAACGGAAAGAAAATCATCTGCAATTACACCGAATCCCCCTTCACGTTCAAAGGTACCATCGTTCCCGCCCAAGGGTACAAGATTCTATAGATAGAGAAAAACAGATTATCTGCAAAACCCTGTGTTTAGATTTAGACAAAAACAATAAAAACCCTCACTTCAGTATGTGTCGGACTAACAGTCCTTATAAGATTCAAGGTAAGTATTTTTCCTTGTGAGCAAGCTCTCAGATAAAAATATCCACCTCAAATCTTTGTCTCTTGCAGAGCCATCACATACTTCGTGAGCAAAAACATCGGCTTTTCAAGCCTAAAAAACAGCCTCTCCCTGACCCTCTCTGAGCCTCACCATGACCCTCCCATCAAGGGAGGGAAAATATTTAAGTCGCTTTAGGTCAATAAGATAACAGCTCCCTCCCTTGAGGGGAGGGATGGGGAGAGGCTCCTTGCCCAGCTTTTTTTAGTGAAGCGCAGCGTAACGGTGTTTTTGCTTTCATTGATTTCAAAGCATGAAATGGTGCGTATGGGGCTGGTGATGTCTGACGGAAGTTTACTCACAGTCAGACAGCATCAGCAGCAGACGCAAATCTTGTAAAGACTGAAATCAATGAAAGAGTTTTTTCTGTTTTTTTCCTTTATTACAATCTCAAAGCAAACACAGGTATTTACTGGTGAGCCCCCAAAACACCAACTATCAACTTTACTGGTTTCCGGGAAGAAAAGTTTTCAGCGTGTCAGAACAGCGTTCCGACAGGGGGTCGGAAGAGACTCTGAAAACGCTGAAAAGGCTTAAAAATGGCCAAATTTTCAAAATCTGCTATTTTTCTTTCATTTTTTGGAGGGTTATTCCGAAAATTATTTGTATCTTTGAATGTAATTAGAGAAAACTACAAATTCAATCATACAAAATGGCTTTAGAAGACAAAATTATCAAAGTGGATTTAGGCGAGGAAATGAAAACCGCCTATATCGACTACTCTATGTCGGTCATCGTGGCGAGAGCTCTGCCTGATGTCCGCGACGGTTTCAAACCCGTTCACCGCCGTATCTTATACGGTATGATGAAACTGAATAATGTTCACAGTCAGCCCTACAAGAAGAGTGCCCGTATCGTGGGTGAGGTGCTCGGTAAGTACCATCCTCATGGTGACTCCTCTGTATATGGCGCATTGGTACGCATGGCACAGGAATGGTCACTGCGCTACACGCTGGTTGACGGTCAGGGCAACTTCGGCAGCATAGACGGCGATTCCCCAGCCGCTATGCGTTACACGGAGGCACGTCTGACACTTTTGGGCGAGGCTATGATGCAAGACATTGAGAAGGATACCGTGGACATGGTTCCCAACTTCTCAAACGACGAAACAGAACCTTGCGTGCTGCCGACACGCATCCCCAACCTCCTCGTCAACGGAGGATCGGGTATCGCCGTCGGCATGGCCACAAACATCCCCACTCATAACCTGGGCGAGGTAATCGATGCCAGTATCGCCTATCTTCACGACAACGACATCGACGTCGCCGGCCTGATGCAGTATGTAAAAGCCCCCGACTTCCCCACCGGTGCCTATATCTACGGACTCAGCGGCGTGAAGGAAGCCTATGAGACCGGACGTGGCCGCGTTGTGCTGCGCTCACGCACAGAGATAGAGGAAACCGCCAATGGTCACCAGGCCATTATTGTCAGCGAAATTCCCTATGGCGTCAACAAGGCCGAACTGATTAAGGACATCGCCCATCTCGTGATGGAGAAACGCATCGATGGCATCAGCAACGTCAACGACGAGTCAGACCGCGATGGTATGCGCATCGTCATCGACATCAAACGTGACGCCAACGCCAACGTGGTACTGAACAAACTGTTCAAAATGACCACCCTGCAGTCCAGCTTCAGCGTTAACTGCATTGCGCTGGTTCACGGCAGGCCAAAACTGCTGACCCTGAAAGACTGCATCAGCAACTTCATAGAGCATCGTCACGAAGTGGTTATCCGCCGCACCAGGTTTGACCTGAAGAAAGCACAAGACCGCCAGCATATCCTGGACGCCCTCATCGTTGCCAGCGACAACATAGACGAAGTAATACACATTATCAAGGCATCCAAGACGCCACAGGCTGCCCAGGAGGCTTTGATGAAGCGTTTCGGTTTTGACGAAATACAGGCCAAGGCCATTGTTGACATGCGCCTGAGCCAGCTGACAGGTCTGATGCAGGAGAAACTGCACGAGGAATACAATGAACTGCAGAGAAAGATTGACTGGTACAATCAGATCCTGAGCGATGATGAAGTCTGCAAGAAGGTTATCGAGGACGAACTGCTTGAGGTGAAGAACAAGTGGTCCGACGAGCGCCGCAGCGAAATCGTTCCCGGTGGCGGTGACGACTTCAACCCAGAAGACTTCTATGCCAACGACCCCGTGGTTATCACCCTGAGTCATGCCGGATATATCAAACGCACTCCTCTTGCCGAATTCCGCGCACAAGGACGTGGCGGCGTAGGCAGCAAGCTGAGCAGCACGCGCGACCAGGATTTCATAGAAAACATCTATCCTGCGGAGATGCACAACACCATGCTCTTCTTCACCAGGAAGGGACGCTGCTACTGGCTGAAGGTGTATGACATCCCCGAGGGTGCACGCAACACCAAGGGACGCGCCATACAGAATGTATTGAATCTTGATGCCGACGATGCTGTCAGCGTATGTCTTAACATCAAGAAACTGGCCGACCCGGAATTCTGCGCTACCCACAACGTGGTATTCTGTACCAAGAACGGTATCATCAAGAAGACAAGCCTGAAAGAATACTCCCGCCCACGCTCAAATGGTGTTATCGCCATCTCCATACGCGAGGACGACGCTGTGATTGACGTAGAACTGACCAACGGCGAAAACGAACTGATTATCGCCAACAAGAACGGCCGTGCCATCCGCTTCAATGAAAGGAAGGTACGCGCAATGGGACGTCCCGCCACAGGTGTCAAGGGAATCACTCTTGACGGAGACGGCGACGAGGTAGTCGGCATGGTATGTGTACACGACCTTGAGAAAGACACCATACTGGTTGTCAGCGAAAAAGGCTTCGGCAAACGTAGTGCCGTAGAAGACTACCGCATCACCAACCGTGGCGGAAAAGGTGTCAAGACGCTGAGTATCACCGAAAAGACAGGCAAACTCGTTGCCATCGTCAACGCCATAGATGAACGCGACCTGATGATTATCAACAAGAGCGGCACAGCTATCAGAACCAGCATCGCCAACATCAGGGTAATGGGACGCGCCACTCAGGGTGTCAAACTGATTGACATCATGAAACGCAACGACGAAATCAGTAGCGTATGCAGCGTGATACATGAAGATCCAGAAGAAGAACTCGCTGAAGGTGAGAACGCAGGGCAGACCGAGGCTCCTGTGGAAAATACAAACAACGAACCCGGCGTTGAAACCACAGAAAACAACGAAAGTTCTTTGGATTAATAAAAAACTATTATATTTGCACTTGCTTAGTGGCAAAATATTGTTGAACAAAACTCTAAATTAAGAAGATATGAAGAAACTAATTTTAGTATTGGTAGCCCTGTTGGCAGTTTCTGTATCCTATGGTCAGGATATGAAGATTTTCAAGGCAGAGGAACTGATGGAGGAAGGCAGCAAGGCCTCTCCTGCCGATGAGGAGAAATTCAAAGAGGCAGTTTCCATCTTAAAGGAATGTATCGCCAACCCTAAGACAAAAAAGCTGGCGCTGGCATATCATGTATTGGGCGAGGTTAATGCCCGTATAGTCAATGCTGAGATCGAGAAGATGAAGGTTGGAAAATGCGACTCCGCCCTATTCATCAAATCTACAGACGATGCCATTGAGGCTTTCCTGAAGAGTAACGAGATAGATCAGACTCCCGACAGCAAAGGCAAAGTTAAAATCAAATACCTGGATAAGTTTGAAAACTCATCCCTGGTGAAATATTCCGGCAACAAAGAGCGTATCAAAGGTATGCTGCAGTATTATGGCTACTGCGCCAACTTCAAGAACCAGCAAAAAGACCAGGATGGTGCGTTGGAGTATTTCAAAAAGACAATGGACCTGCCAAAGAGTGCCGTATTTACACCTGAGGAGAGCGCTAAGATCCTGAAAAAAGACAAAAAATACTATAACCGTATAGGTTACTATACAGCTATGCTGTACTTTGGCAAGAAAGACTGGGACAACGTGCTGAAATATGTTGACTTCGCCATAAAGGATTCCAGCTCACTCCGTGACGGATATGTCATGAAGATGGAGGCTTTCCTGGAAAAAGGCGACACCGCCAAATGGATTGAGACTGTCAAGAATGCCATTCATGACATGCCCAACAATGTGGCCAACTGCCAGAACCTGCTGAAATACTATGATGACCACAAGATGGCCAAAGAGGCTATGGACATGGCAGACGAACTGGTGCAGAAGAGCCCTGAAAACAAGGTATCCTGGTATACACGCGGCTGTGTATTCATGAATACCCTGAAGAAATATCCTGAGGCTCGGGAGGCTTTCAAGAAAGCGCTGAGTATTGACAAGGATTTCTACTTCGCCCAGTTCAACATGGGATGTACCTACGTCAACGAGCTGATGAGCATCAAAGACAATCTGGTACAAGACCGCACCAACGTCAAGAAGTATAACGAGGATATGGCGAAGGCACGCGGATACTATCGCAAGGCTCTGCCATACTTCGAGAACACCCTGGTTCTTGCTCCCTCAAAGGTTGCCCTCTGGGGTTACAACCTGCAAACCGTTTACTACAACCTGCAGGATGGTGAAAAGAAAGACGAGATGGTAAAGAAAGAAGCTGACATGAAGAAAGTAATTGACGGACAGCTCACTTCCGAGGAGTTCATTGCCAATTACAATATCAAAGAAACTCCTGTAGAATAATCTTCATTACAGGATTATTAACATCCCCCAGCGGCATACTCCGTCGGGGGATGTTTGTTTATCTTCCCTCCCTCTCAATACCCTCCAGGAAAATATTTTAAGCCGAAAGACGGAATAATCATTTTTTTTTTGGAACTTTGTATTCAGTTGACTGAAGAAACATCACCTGATTAAGTTTAAGATGCAGAGAATTATAATAACTCTATTGTCATTACTGTGCATATTCCCTGCCTACTCTGTAAAGCTCTATATTAATGAGATACAAGTGGCGAATATTGACATGTTTGTTGACCCGTCGTACAACTACGGTGGCTGGATTGAGATTTATAATCCCGAATCAAAAAATGTTATCCTCAATAATTTCGTCATAAGACATACCGACTCAGAAGGTGTCGTCAGGCTGCACACACTAACCATCAACAACGGCATAGTACCCGCAAAGGGTTTCAAGAACATCTGGTTTGATCATAATGCCTCTGACGGCTATTATGGTCCGAATGCCCATGGGCAGATTCCTTTCAAGATGGATGCCGAAGGCGGCATCATAGAACTGCGTGACGGGGAAGGCTATCTCGTAGATGCCGTAGAATACCCTGCAGCCGTACCACGATGCTCCTATATGCGCCTGCCCGACGGTGAGAACAACTGGAAATACACCTCCGAACCTACAGTAGAACGCTCCAACAACAA
>ONKB01000007.1 GCA_900318305.1 uncultured Prevotellaceae bacterium
AAAAAAAATCGTAAATAATACACAACTTCCCTATTATCAGGGAAATAGAAAAACTACCCCCATGAATACGGCACGAGAAAACTGCCGGGCTTCCAACGTCTTCACCCTCGCAACCCAACAACCCATATATATATAATTATTGTATAAAGGAAAAAAGACATCTAACAGATGATAGAGCAGCAGTATAAAATACATTATTTTAAATGCTTTTTACGCCGTTTCTTAATAGATTAGTTGTATCTTTGTAAAACCAAACTATTTAAATTGCATTGAATTATGAAAGATCTTAAAGGAACTAAAACAGAGAAGAACCTGCAGGAGGCTTTTGCCGGCGAGTCACAAGCAAGAAACAAATACACATACTTTGCAAGCAAGGCAAAGAAAGAGGGATATGTTCAGATAGCCTCCATTTTTGAGGAAACAGCCGGGAACGAAAAAGAACATGCAAAAATTTGGTACAAATACCTTCATGACGGCAAAGTGGGTTCAACCATAGAGAACCTTGCCGACGCTGCTGCGGGAGAGAACTTTGAGTGGACAGATATGTACGAAAGGATGGCAAAGGAAGCCGACGAGGAAGGATTTACAGAGATTGCAGAGAAATTCAGACAAGTTGGAGCTATCGAGAAAGAACACGAAGCTCGCTACCTTAAACTGCTTCAGAACATCAAAGAAGGCATTGTCTTCTCCAGAGAAGGCGACTATATATGGCAGTGTGCGAATTGCGGTCATATCGTTATCGGGAAGAAAGCTCCAGAGGTATGCCCAGTATGCGACCATCCTCAAAGCTACTTCCAAATTAAAGCCGAAAATTATTGATGCTTAGCAACTGAAAGGACTGTCTCCTTTCCAATATTTACTGTTAAAGTCTGGACAAAAGTTCAGACTTTAATATTTTTTAATAACTTTTGTGCCGATAAACAACTCAAATAATGTATGTTTGCATCATCTAATCAAAAAATATCGGCACAATGAGACGAATAAACTTCCTGTGCATTCTTTTTGCACTATCTTTTTACAGTTGCAGCAGTCCCAACCAGATGAATGGAGTATTCACGGGTGGCATGTTAGGTGGCATCTTCGGTTCCAGTATTGGTGGCATCATCGACGGCCCACGAGGTCATGACGCTGGTAATCTTGTTGGTATGGTTGTCGGCGGTGTCGTAGGTGCAGCCGTCACAGCACCTCCAACCAACAAAGTTTCCCGCTATGACACATACGACACTTACGGGAATCCACGGAAGTCAAAGAAACACTCAGCAGAGATTCCCAGTGCAGCCGAGCAGAGAATGGCAGAGGAATATGACAATCTCTCCATTGAGAACTTGTGTTTCATCGACAAGAACAACAACCACGCCATTGATGCTGGCGAACATGCCAAGATACAATTTGAAATCAAAAACAATGGCACCAAGCGGCTTTATGACATCACTCCCGTCATTGGTGTAACCGACAACAGGCACATTCTTATCTCCCCCACAGCCATCGTTGCCTCGATTGGCCCAGGCAGAGGTGTAAAATATACCGCCGAGGTCTATGGCAAGCCCAACCTCAAGACTGGCGTTGCAGAGTTTACTTTGGGATTTGCCAAAGGTAATCTGATATACACTGTAGAGACTTTCCAGCTCAACACCCGCTCCCGATAAGGTTTTATCAAGAAGAGCGGAGTAAACTCAACTCATGCGGAGTCCCGTT
Source organism: uncultured Prevotellaceae bacterium (assembly GCA_900318305.1). GTDB lineage: Bacteria > Bacteroidota > Bacteroidia > Bacteroidales > Bacteroidaceae > UBA6382. Next base: position 1,696 of record ONKB01000007.1, read on the forward strand.
ACCACTGACTTAGTCAGACTGGTATTAACCTGATGTTTTCCAGAGGCGAACAGGGACAGCAGTCATTTGCCGCCTCACATCTTCTTTTCGACACATGTGAAGGAAAAATAGGCACACTGCATATCTTTAGCAGGCAATATTTTTTCGGAAACTCATTGTCTATTATAACTATTTTGTATTTTTGCAACAGAAATTTTCGCAAGAAGATGCTTAAAACAGCAAAAACATGGCGGCAACATAGCGCAATCCTATTTGCGGGATTGTTCTTGTTGTACTTTATAAATACAACCATGTTTTTGCATATCCACGTGATCAATGGTGAGACGATAGTCCACTCTCACGTGTTCTCTAAAAACCATAAGAAATTACCTTCTGGAGGTCATACAACTTCGTCGTTGTTGCTGATTGCCCATTTGGACAACATCAACTGCTTAGACAGCGGAATAACAGAAGTAGACCTTTCACCTCTGACCAAGAAGATAGAGGTTTCCTTTATTCCTTACATCGCAGAAACTGTATCTGACCCAATAGGTTTGACATCAGGCCGTGCGCCACCTTATTGTTGTTTCTTTTCATAAGAGAGTTGTTATCCTTGAATAGAAACAAAATAAAAAACCATTATTAAGTATTTCTTCTATCATTCATTTCTTCAAAATGAGCATAGGTGTGTCTCATTGTATATGGTTTATTTAGTTGAACCATACAATTAATGTATTCGCGAGAGTAAATTGGTGAGACAAATCCATAGAGTCTCCCCCTCCGGAACTGAGCGTGAGACACTGACAAATACTGACAATTTATACTATTCTGTCAGCATGGAAGTAAATCACAAATATATTCGTTTATGGTAAAATCTATTATTTTAATCATTGCGCTGATATTACCTGCAACTATCATTGCGCAGGTATCAGCAGCCGACAGTGTACAGAATCACGTCAAAGGCAACAAGTTAAGTCTTGGTGGCTATGGAGAGGTCGCTTTCAGTCGCTATTTCTACAGTGACAACGTTGACCGTTACAATTCTCCAGACACCTACAAGAATGCTCCCGGGCATGGAAAATTTGACATTCCACATGCTGTGCTGTATGTCAATTATGATTTTGGCAAGGGATGGACATTCAACACCGAGATTGAGTTTGAGCATGGAGGTACCGGTTCTGCTTATGAGAAAGAGGCCGAGGAAGGCGGTGAATGGGAATCCGAACAGGAAAAAGGCGGCGAAGTAGAGCTTGAGCAGTTCTGGATTCAGAAGTCTTTTGCCAAATGGGCAAACCTGCGCATAGGACATATTGTCGTTCCTGTAGGCCTGAACAATGCTCGCCATGAACCGCTGAATTTCTTTACGGTTTACCGTCCAGAGGGAGAGAACTGCATTCTGCCCTCTACATGGCATCAGACGGGTATTGATTTCTGGGGACGATACCGGCAATTCCGATACGAAGTGCAATTGCTGGCAGGATTAGTGTCTGACCAGTTCAGCACGACAGGATGGATTAACAAAGGCGCTAAGTCTCCGCTGGAATACGACATTGCCAACAAGTATGGCGTATCACTGCGCATAGACAACTACAGCATTCCCGGACTTCGTCTGGGCGTAAGTGGCTATTATGGCCATACAGTAGGGAACAGTTTCCCCGCAGAAACCAATTCCAACAAGAAGAAAGGCGCATTGGCCATCGGCTCTGTTGACTTTACCTTTAACCGCTTTAACTGGATAGTTCGCGGACAGGCCGACTTTGGGTATCTTGGCGATACTGATTTCATAAATTCAACTCTGTACAACCGCATAAACAAGAAATCTCCCTATCATCACAGCACAGGTGTCAGCAGCCATGCCTATGCTATTGGTGTGGAAGCAGGATGGGACATCTTCTCCCAGATAGAGAAATTGCGGCAAGACGGGCAAAAACTCTATGTCTTCGGAAGATATGACAACTATAATCCCTGCTCTTCATCAAACATGAAGAAATATGATTATTGCAAGATACAACGCATGGCAATAGGTTTAAACTACCTGCCGATGAAGCAGATTGCCGTCAAGGCAGAATACTCTCACCGCTTTCTTGAATCAAAATATAACAACGAACCCAGCGTAAGCATAGGTATAGCCTATCAAGGCTGGTTCATGTAAACAAAAATCTTTTAATCTACAATAAATTATGAAAAAGTATTATCGTTTTATGACTGCTTTTGCAGTTGTTTTATGCATGGGTGTTGTCTCATGCAGTGATGATGACAACAATTCAAACAATGTGAAATTCATCGATCCCGCAACAATTACAGACAACAGCACGTATGTCAATGAACTGACAACATTCCCGGTCAATACAGATTTTACAAATAATGTTTACGGGACTACAGCCATCGGGCATTGCACAGACCTGGTTACTCAGTTGGAAGCAGCCAACAGCATCATCGGCAAGGCTTCTCTGACCGATGAGCAGACAGCTTACCTGAAGGAGGTGCTTGGCAACGTGGTGGACAATGTAATCGTCCCTACCTATAAGTCTTTAGCAGACAATACCGAGAGACTGGAAAATGTCTTGAAAGACTTAACGGCAGAAACAATAACTCAGGAGAAAATAAACACCGCCTGTGAATATTTTGGCGAGGCACGTTCTTACTGGGAACTCAGCGAGGCATTTCTGGGTGGTGCCGCTTCTGACTTTGACATAGATCCGACGATTGACTCCTGGCCACTGAGCCGCACTCTCCTGCTCAACTATCTGACTTCAAACCAGTTGGACGAAGAGATGCTTGACGATGCTTCCATTCTTGGATTCCACGCTTTGGAATTTGTGCTGTTCCGCAATGGTCAGCCCCGAAACGTTGCCGAATTGAAAGGACAGGACACTTACACAGGATTTGAGAATATCAGTGGTGCTACCGAGCTAACCTATGCACAGCAAGTATGCAAATTACTGAAGGAACGCACTTTCCAACTACAGGTAGCATGGGAAGGCGCAACAACAAGCAATGCTGCCCGCGTCAGTGTAGTTAATGCTGCCAACCTGGATTATCTCACAGCAAAAGGCCAGAGTTATGGTTATAACCTGAAACATGCCGGCGAGAGCAACAGCACATTTGCCTCACTGAAGGCAGCTGTAGCCCAGGTCCTCTCTGATGATGAAGGTTCAGCCGCTGCCATTGCCAACGAGGTAGGTACGGCTAAAATAGCTAACCCCTTCTCCAACGGCACCATCTCGTATGTGGAATCTCCATACTCCTATCGCTCTATTATTGACTTCCAGGACAATATCCGTTCGGTACGCAATATCTGGTATGGCAGTGTTGACGGTGAGCGCGATTCCAAAATCAAGAGTTTCTATTCTTTCTTCCTAAGTGTAGAAAATGCCTCACAGAATAAGACAAATATCAAAGTCGTTGACTCTTTCGCAAACAGCATTAATGCCATTGGCTCAATGCCGGCTCCGTTTGTAAAGTACTGCTGCACTATCTGGGGCAAAGAATTCTCAGAGGAATAAAATATCTGTTTTTAATCACAAATAATGGTAACACGTATGAAAAACTGTTTGAAAATTGCCTTTTTGCTCTTTTCGGCCGTATTCATGATGTCATCCTGTAGCGATGACGACAATGCCAATACGGGATTAGTGCCAGATGGCGAGAATTTTGGTAAAGCCAATGAGGTCTTTACTGCTGACGACTGGTACCCCGGTGGGGAATTAGGTACGACACGGAAAGCCAGTTACTCTGCTCCAGCACCTGCAGTCACAGGTGTGGCAGGAATGGAGGAAAGCTTTATCCGTGGAGAAGATTTCTTCGAAAACGTATATACTTTCTCAGAGGAGCCACGCAAGGGCTTAGGACCAGTCTGGGTACGCAACAGCTGCATCAAGTGCCATCCGGGCTACGGCCACGGAAAACGCAGGGATGCCTACCTGGCCAATGAAGGTGGCAACGGCTATCTGCTGGTAGTCTATCATCCTACCGCTACGACAACCTCTGACGGAGTGCGCTATACCACTTCGGCCTCTGGTTATATCTCAGAGGTAACTGGTATGCCACAGACCAAGGCAATGGCTCCTTTCAAGGCACCTATTGACGAAAGCCAGATTACCATTGAGTGGAAGAAAGTGACCACCATGCCTTCGGGCCTGGCTATGACTTTCCCCGATGGCGAGGCCTATGAACTGATTTATCCGGAGGTATCTATTCCACAGTCGGCATTCAACACTAATCCCAAGCCAGAGAACTATGAGGTACGCTTAGAAAGCACCATCGGCATCTATGGTACAGGGCTTATTGATGCCATTACGGAAGAGGATATGCTGGCTGAGTATAAGAAGCAGGCTGCTAGCGTAAGGAGCAGGGACAAGGCTGTTTCCGATTATCTGAATCCGGCCATCTTTGACGGCACTACCGACACCTGGGCCAATAGCGCATGGTATAATTTAGCCGACGGCCAGAAACGGGTAAAGAAATTCACCTATGCCATGACCCGTGCCTCACTGCAGGATGGTGCCGGTGCAAATGCCATCTGGAATATCACCAATGTGACACGTTCAGACCGCAGGTATCTTTACACCACTCCTGCCTGGGCCAAGGCAATGTCGGAAGACGATGCCGTGCTAGACTACATTGCCACCAACGGTGCAGCAGTTTCCTCTCCAGTCCATCCTTACTGGGCAGACACCAAAGAGGGCATTGCCGAGAAGGTCAACACACTGCTTTCCATGAATACAGCCGCCAAGGGCGGAGACAACTATACCAATGCTTTCGGTGACCCGGAAATGACCGACAAGCAGTATTATGATTTCATGGTATGGCACAGAGGTCTTGCCGTTCCGGCTGCCCGCGACCTGGACAACATTGAGGTACAGCGTGGCAAGAAAGTCTTCCAGCAAATTGGCTGTGAGTCCTGCCATCGCGCCTCATGGACCACAGGAATTGACAACTACTGGGTTGACAACTCCATCAAGGCCTATTGTAATGCGAATGGGGTAGTTGCCAACAATTCCCTTCCCCGTTTCGCCAACCAGACCATACACCCATATACTGATATGGTTCAGCACCGCCTGTTTATGGAGAACGATATACGTACAGGTTGGTGCCGTACTACCCCCTTATGGGGACGCGGGCTGTCTCTTCAGCTGACAGGTGCAGAGGATCGTCTGCATGACTGCCGGGCAAGGAATGAGATTGAAGCTATCATGTGGCATGCATATAGCAAGGATTCGCATGCCTACTGGTCGGCTGTACAATTCTATAACTTGCCGAAAGCTGACAGGGATGCCATCGTGAAATTCCTGAGATCAATTTAGGAATTCCTCTTAAATATAAGGACTGATAACCGCATGGTTGTCAGTCCTTGATTCTATGCAATAAACAGACTTCTTATACGTTTGAAAAAGAAAGATATAACATGTTGAAGAGACTGACCATAGCATTATACTTCCTACTGCTTGGAGTAATGGGTGCCGCAACTTTTGTAGAAAAATACAACGGCTCCGAATTTATCCATGAGACTGTATATGGCTCCTGGTGGTTTTCTGGACTATGGGCTTTAGGCACTGCACTGGCATGCTTATATTTTATCCGCCGAAAAGTTCGCCAGGTGTCAGTCGTCTGCCTGCATCTCTCCTTTTTGATTATCTTGCTTGGGGCATTTGTTACCCACATGTTCTCCGACAATGGCATCATCATGCTCCGGGAAGGAAAGCCGGCCACAACATATATTGACAATAACGGAACAGAAAAACCCCTGCCCTTCAGCATTACCTTAAAGAAGTTCAATATCGTTTATCACCCTGGAACCACGGCTCCCAGAGACTATATTTCAAGGATAACCCTTTCCGCAGGGGGGAAGGAGCAGAATACCACTATTTCCATGAACCGCATCTATCGTCATGCCACACTTCGCCTGAGCCAGAAAAGCTACGATGAAGACCTGCTCGGCAGTACGCTTCTGCTCTCTTCCGACCCCATAGGCATTCCCCTGACCTACACAGGCTATGCACTGCTTTTCCTCTCGCTGATATGGATGCTCTTTGACCCCAACGGCGCATATAGGAAACTCTTGCAGAGTAATGTCTCGCAACGGACTGTCTGTCTGATGCTGTTCTTCCTTCCTTTTATCGGAATGCAGGGACAGCACACCATGTCCCAGGAAAGTGCCGATAAATTCGGGCAGTTGTTTGTCGTATATAATGACCGTGTATGTCCGCTGGAGACTTTTGCCCGTGATTTCACAAAGAAACTGTACGGCAAACCATATTACAAAGACTTTTCTGCTTGTCAGGTCCTGACGGGTTTCATGTTTTGGGGGAAAGAGTGGATGGACCAGCCTGTCATAAAGATGAAACACGGTGAACTCCGCAAGCGCTTCCATCTGGACAGCCATGTTGCACCCATAAAGTTCTTCGGGCCACAGGGATATATCCTCGGGCCATTTATCCAGATGGATACCCATGACAAATTCTATCAACAGGTAATGGATGTGGACGACAAACTCATGCTCATCATGGGTGTCCAGCACATGGAGCCGTTGACATTGTTTCCCTATAGTTTGAAAGAACACGGCGTGAAATGGTTCTCCCCAGCCTCCGCACTGCCCGACAGCATGCCGTCAGAACAACAGAAATATATTCAGGACATCATCCCTCTGATGGGCAACTATGCTGTCAAGGGAGATTACCATACTGTCAACGAGATTATAGCCAAGATGGCAAAATACCAAATGAGGTATGGGGCCGTATCCCTCCCCTCAACTACCCAGATATGGGCGGAACGGGTGTACAACAAGATACCCTTTGCCACAATACTGTTTATGGCTAACCTCACCCTGGCATTGCTGTCCTTACTCTTTATCGGCAGGAAAAAAGGTTCCGCCATTTTTGCATTCCTGACGGCAGCCTCGTTCCTGGCCCTGACTTTCTGTCTTGCTCTACGCTGGATTATCAGTGGTACCATACCCATGAACAACGGCTATGAGACAATGCTCTTTGTCTCCTGGTTAGTATTGCTGGTATCACTGTCAACAATGCGGAAACTGAAAGTAATGATTACCTTTGGTCTGCTGCTGAGCGGTTTCATGCTTCTGGTAAGTCATATCAGCCAAATGGATCCCGCCATAACCCATCGCATGCCAGTGCTGAACTCTCCTCTCCTAAGCATCCATGTGAGCATCATCATGATGGCTTATGCCCTCCTGTCCCTCGATTTTATTCTCTCCCTGGCTTACTTCTTCGTCTGCCGATTCCGTGTAACAGAACCACTGACCAGGCAACTGACATGGCTCAGCAACTTGTTCCTCTATCCTGCCATAGCTTTCCTCGGCATCGGTATTTTTGTGGGAGCCATCTGGGCCAACATCAGTTGGGGAGTATATTGGAGCTGGGATCCCAAAGAGGTATGGGCATTGGTCTCCTTCATGGTCTATGCTGCACCCCTTCATGTCCGTTCGCTGCCGGCATTGCAAAAACCCCTGTGGCATCACCTCTATATGCTTCTGGCATTCCTCATCGTGCTGATGACCTATTTTGGCGTAAACTATTTTCTCGGCGGAATGCACTCATACGCATAGGAGGATCCAAAATTACAAGTCTCTACAGATAAACCGTCTGTGAGAACTATTATAAAACAAAATTAGGGCGGTAACTATTTATTTCATCACCTTCCTGCCATCGTGGATATATATCCTGCCCTTCTCAGGCCGGGTCACCGGGCGGCCTTCGAGGTCGTAGTATCTTGTATCGCTGGGCTTCACCTTTATGGTGCTGATGCCTGCCGGGGCACCT
>ONKB01000042.1 GCA_900318305.1 uncultured Prevotellaceae bacterium
AATTCGCAGAAAAGACGAATTGCGAGATAAATTTCTATAAAAATCGCCAAATGTTTGCTGAAAATGTTTGGTTGAAAAAAATGCGTTTATCTAAATTATTACTTTAGTATGATAAAAATTCTTCCTTTGGAAATGTTTTTTTGAGGGCAAAAAAGGTCAAAAGCTAATATCTTTTTTATTATATATGCACCTTAATTACTCATTGGACAATAGGGACCGCCCTGTGTCTCACTTGGGTGGCAGAATCTACTTTCCGACTCTTCTCTTTTGGATAGTTCCAGTTACTACAAATATTCCTAATTGTAGTATGTTTGTACAAAAAAGTATGTTTGAACGTATTACTATTGTGGAATTATATATATTCTCCCCACGCAGGAGGCGGGTGTGTGGTTGGCTACAGTTTCCTGAAACGTAATCTGAGTTTCGGAGAATCCAGGATCATCCTGCTGCTGGAGAGTTTGACGATATGGAACCTTTCCTCAAGGGACTGGATGCCAAGGGGCAGTAGCTCCTGATTGTCCGGCAGGAGAGAATCGACGCCTTGGGAAATGGCTTTGTGAGGTTGTGAGAGGATGAGTGAGTCGCCTGTCTTCTCAAAACGGAAGAAATACTCCTCCAATGTCGTGGAACGGCGGATGGAGAGCAATTTGAATTGGACTTTCCAATAACAGTCGTCATAAACACCTTCGGCTTTAACGCCCGACAGGGAGTCGATACTCTCAGCATACCAGAAACCGTCCAGATAGCCATTGTCGGATGTTTCTACTGAACAGGACTGTAACCCGATGCTGCAGAAGAAGAGCAATAGAATAAAATATAGTGTTGTTTTCATTGTCATCAGTTCTTTTGGGTATTTATCAAACCGCATTTTGACACGGTAAGCTGGAAGCCTTGGTTATTGCCGGGAGTATAGCCCCAGTCAAATCCCACGCCGCCTTTTATGTTCCATCCTTGCAGTTTCCCCTTGAAGCGGTATCCAACTTCTGCCATGAGATAGTAGTTGTCCTCTGGTTTCTTGTATGGTTTGTCGTAGGTGCCGACAGCATTTTGATAGGTCGCCAGAATCCTGTAGTTGAGTTGCGGGGAAATGTTTCCGCAGGCACCCATGTGGACGGCAGAGAAGCGGTTGTTGTATACCGTGATGTTGCCGTTGGTGTTGTATATGGGAGAGCGGTAGAGAGGGTTGCCGATGACCTGTCCCCAGTGCTGCCATCCGGAATAAAGGCCATGGTTGTAGTAATTGTCGCAACCGGAGATCTGGTCAGACATCTGCTGGCCGTGTTCATGATAAAGTGGCCCGCTCTGATATTTTGTGTAGAGATACTCCAGGACGATATTGCTCAGCCAGGGACATGTTTTCAGTTTCAGCTCAGTTCCCAGCATGATGTCTTTGAACTTATATCCCACAAAGTTGGTGGCAGAGCGTTTGTCCCAGTCAGCGCCGCTGCCGTAACCACCCTTGGTGATGAAGAACATGGCAGAGTGGTCTTCAAAGAAGTGGTCGGCATAGAGGCTCACTCCCCATTTTTCTTTGTCATAGTTGAGCCGCAGGGTATAGCTGCCGAGATGGTTGCCTTCCTCGTTCATATATGTTGACTCAGAGGCATCTTTCCCACCGGGAATGAAAGCGTTGAAGAAGGCTTTGAGATTGGAGGGGTTCTTGAGGACGGTCTCACCGCCTTGGGAGTCAAAGACATGGAGTTCTCCTCCAAACTGGGCAGCCATCTCCAATCCCAGTTCGGCAGAGAACGGCGACTTGTCGGCATTGCCTATCTTGACATATCCTGCCTTGCTGTGGAAGAGTGTGTTTCGGGCATACCCGTTGCGGCAGCCTGTGAAATCTTTCTGCCAGTTGTCGTCAGTAAATCGGCCGTAGGCGATATGACCCTTGAGGTGAATCCAGTTCCGTCCGAAGGGAAGAGTCCAGTACTCTGGAAGTGCGATGCGCAGTTGTGGTATAGGCCTTGCGTTGATTCCCAGGGTCTGTGAGCCGCTGCTCAGCAGGTTATTTTTCAGTTCCATGCCATATTCCTTGCTGCCAATGGTAAGTGTGCCGTGCAGCCATCGTCCCTCGGCATAGAGCTGATGGACAATAAATTTGCTGGTATAATGGGATGGCAGCACAAGGTCGGCACCATAGCCTACTCCCCATTTGTGTCCGTTGTCCTCCGACAAGTCTCTTGACAGGCTTGCGCGAAGGTAGCCGTTGGCAGATTCCAGAGAACTCAGGCCATGCTTGTTGGCATTCAGCCATAGCGGTGTGTTGCCATGAGATTCACTTCCCTGTGCCTCGACAAAGTATGTCAGGTCTTTGTCAAGGGCTTTTTTGCTGTTTTCCCTGCCAGATTGGGCAGGCAGGCAGCATATCATGGTGACGAGAAGGATACTGAAGCGGTTCATGATAATGATATCTTGTGGGACAAAAGTAATAAAAAACTATGAGAGAACGAACAGATGACCATTAATTGAGCAAAGTCAGGATGATGGTCAGGACGAGGTATCGCAGGAATTTTCCGAGAAAAGTCATGAGCAATGTCTTGCCGAAATGGATGTGAAGGATGCCTAATGCCACCGTGATGACGCTGCCGAATACCGGAAGCCATGAAAGGAGTCCCATGTATGCGCCGTAGGCATGCACCCATCTTTTGGTCTTTTCGAGCCGTTCTTCCTTGAGCTTGAAAAGCCGGTAAACCCACTCGTCGCTACCCAGTCTTCCGACGCCGTAGTTGAAAAGACCTCCGAGTGTGTTGCCCAAGGTGCTGTAGAGCATCAGGAGCCACACGTTAAGTCCGGCGAGCGATAATGCCGTCATGACTGCTTCAGAGCTGAAAGGAAAGAAACTGCCGGCCAGGAATGCTGCGACAAACATACCGCCATATCCAAATTCCTGAAGCCACTCTATAATGTCAATCATAGGTTGTAGATGGTTAGGGCAACGACGGCCAGTAATGTCACAATGAAGAAGAAGTCAAGGAAACGCCCTTTGCCAAGTACGAATAAACGGGCTGTCAGGGGTGCAGCCTGTAGAACCGTCAGCCTGAACATCGCATCGAAGGCGTGAGGATAGCCCAGCAGCATGAATAAGGCACACAAGGTCTCCAGAATAATGAGGTAGAAGAACATGCGGACCGAAATCTTGTCGTTATAGCTTGTTTTGCCGTAGTGTATGATGGATATTGTAATGAGGAACACAACAAACAGGACGTTGACGAGTCGCTGGGTGCTCCAGCTCAACACCTGCCCGAAATTGATGTCGCAAAGTGTAAGGTAATGCTCCTGTAAGTCCTGGATGTGGCCTGACACGATGGCGGCGGCCAGCGAGAACAGGGCCATGGTTATCAATGCCAGGAAGATGGAGACAAAAGCCCTGAGAGTGAGAGACCGCAGGTATAGTTGCATGGCGATGATGACAGCAACTCCCAGAAAGATAAACTGAGGAACGAAGAGCGATGCCAGGGCTATGAAGAGAAAGACGTGATAGATGCTCCTTTCCGGGTGATAGTTCTGATATGAATTCAGGAGGAAATGCTGTGCCGTCAGAAAAAGGATAAGGGCTACGCAAGACCAGTCAAAGGCGTGGAGAAACGGCATGGCTCCGCATAGCACGATGAAGCTTGAGGGCAGAAACCAACTTCTGGCACGGATGAGGGAGACCTTGTTGTAAACGATGTGCAATAAATAGGTACATGCCGCCAGACAGATGAAACCAACCCAGTCAGCCGGGTGGGAGAAAGCCGTTGTAGTCCATAGGGTGGCGGCAATGGCATAGGCATAGAAGATGGTGAGTCTTCCTGTGGTTATAAAATGTCTGACTGTGTTGCCTCCCATTATTTCTTTTTCGTATCAGGCAGGGTGTAAATCTTGTCTCCGGGCTTCTCGGCAAATTTGAGACAGTATTTTCCGCCTGACATACAGTAAATTCCAATCAGCATCAGAGGAATGCTGAGAATTTGTCCTATGTTGAGAAGCATATTGGCCTCGCTCTCCACCTGGTCAGCCTTGATGAACTCAATAAGGATGCGGAAGGTGAATATGGTGAAGAGGCAGTAACCGAAGAAGAACCCGGTTCCCACTTTCTCTTTCAGCTTGGGGATGGCATAGAGACACAATGCCCCGACAAAAACAAGCAGGTAGAAGAGGCATTCGTAGAATTGTGCCGGATGTCTGGCAAAGTCTTCTCCGTTGGCAGCGAAGATGACGCCCCAGGGCAGGTCGGTGGGAACTCCCACGATTTCAGAGTTCATGACGTTGCCAAACCGGATACAGGCTGCCGACAGCGGAGTGGCTATGCCCATGTTGTCCAATACCCTGAGGTAGTGCATGCCCATCTTGCGGGCATAGAGCCAGATGGCGAAGAGCATGCCGAACACACCTCCGTGACTTGACAACCCTTCGTAGCCGACGACGTGCCACCCGTCGGGAAATTTCCTGATGGGAAAAATCATCTCCCCGAGGTGGTGGATATAGTATGACGGTTCGTAAAACAGGCAATGGCCGAGCCGGGCCCCTATCAGGACGCCAAGGAAACAATACATGAACAGCGGCGCGAAAACATCTTCGGGTATATGCTGTTTTTTATAGAGCCTTCCCATATTCATGTATCCTAACAGTAGTGCGGCACACCAGCAGAGAGAATACCATTTGACTGGCCATGCGAAGATATGAAAGGCCACCGGGTCGGGGTTCCATGTTATGAAACTGAACATGATGATAACAGATAAAAGGGATTAGACATTGAAACGGAAATGCATGATGTCGCCGTCCTCCACGACATAGTCCTTGCCTTGGACATATATTTTCCCGGCTTCGCGCACAGCCGCTTCGGAACCATACTGGATGTAGTCTTCGTATTTTATGACTTCGGCGCGGATAAAGCCCTTCTCGAAATCGGTGTGGATGACACCAGCGCATTGGGGGGCTTTCCAACCCTGACGGAACGTCCACGCCTTGACTTCCATTTCTCCGGCGGTGATAAAAGTGCGCAGGTTGAGCAGTTTGAAGGCAGCCTTGACGAGTCTGTTGCAGCCAGACTCCTCCAGCCCTATATCCTGAAGGAACATTTGCCGTTCCTCATAAGACTCCAGCTCGGCGATGTCTGCCTCTGTCTTGGCTGCTATCACCAGCATCTCGGCATGCTCTTCCTCGACCACTTTCCTGACTTGCTCCACATAGGCATTACCCGTCACGGCGCTGCCTTCGTCCACATTGCAGACATACAGGACAGGTTTTGTGGTGAGCAGAAACAAGTCGTGGGCAACGGCCTGTTCTTCCTTGCTCTCAAATGTGACGGTGCGGGCAGACTTGCCCTGCTGGAGCACTTCCTGATAGGCTTTGAGAACGGTATATTCCAGTTTGGCTTTCTTGTCGCCGCCCATCTGTGCTATTTTCTCAACTTTATGTATGCGGTTCTCAACGGTTTCAAGGTCTTTTATCTGCAGTTCGGTGTCAATAATCTCCTTGTCGCGGATGGGGTTGACAGAGCCGTCCACATGGCTCACATTCTCGTCGTCAAAACATCTCAGGACATGAATGATGGCATTGGTCTGCCTGATGTTTCCCAGGAACTGGTTGCCCAGTCCTTCGCCTTTGCTCGCCCCCTTGACCAATCCGGCGATGTCAACAATCTCCACGGTGGCAGGCACGATGCGCCCGGGGTGTACTAACTCAGCCAGTTTGCCCAGTCGTTCATCGGGAACGGTGATAACCCCCACATTGGGTTCAATGGTACAAAAAGGAAAATTTGCCGCTTGTGCCTTGGCGCTGCTCAGACAATTGAAAAGGGTGGATTTTCCCACATTGGGAAGTCCTACGATACCACATTGAAGTGCCATATAGTTGTGTTTTTCTTAAGAATCTGCAAAGTTACTTAAAAAACCTCACATACAGTTGCTTTGAATAATGTCGTTTTCCAGTTCGCCGACCGAAGTGGCCGCAGTATCATAAATATGCAGATGCCTGTGGATGTATGCTATATGGTTGGTGACTGAAAAGAGGTCGCGCAGGTCGTGGCTGACCATGATGATGGTACATTCCTTCTGCAGGGCTTTCAGCTCGTTGAGCATCCAGGTCCTCGCCTTGATGTCAAAGAAAGTGTTGGGCTCATCCAGTATGAGCACTTCGGGCTGGCACATCAGCGCCCGGGCGAGTAGTGCCCTCTGCCGCTCTCCTCCGCTGAGCTGGCCGATGGGGGTCTCGGAGGCATGTCCCAGTTCCATTTTCTCCAACAGCGACAGGGCCCTGTCGTGTTCTTCCTCGTTGTAGGCATGCAGTTGCGGCCTTCTGTTAAGGGCTCCGGAGAGGACCACCTCCTTCACCGTAACGGGAAAGTTGTGGTCAAAGGTGGTCTGCTGGGGCAGGTATCCCATGAAGAGGTTGTCGCAGGGTTGTCCGTCGCGGTAGTAGGCAATAGTTCCCGTCTTGGGCTTGAGCAGCCTGAGAATAAGTTTTATAAGTGTGGTTTTCCCTCCTCCGTTAGGTCCCGCGATGCCCAGGAAATCGTGTGGGAGGATGCAGAGGGAAATGTCGTGGAGTACCGTCTTCGCCCCGTAGGCGGCACTCACGTCTTCCAGCGATATGAGTGGTTTGTTGCTATTTCCCATTGCGCAGGATGTTGGCAATATGAATCATTTCCTCGTTCCAGTCATATCCCAGCGGATTGATGCTGACGATGTTTGAGCCGGTTTCTTTGGCGATTATTTCCGCCTGTGCCCTTGAGAATTGTTTTTGTATGAGAATGACAGGGCTGCCGTCTTCGCGGCATAACCTGATGAGCTCCTTGAGGTCGGCCGGGGTGGGCTCCTTGCCGTCTTTCTCTATGGAGAGCTGTTGCAGGCCGTATGTGCGGGCAAAATAGGTCAGCGAAGGATGCACGGTGATGAATGTCCGTGACGGCAGGTCGGTGAGTATCTGGTGTATCTGCTGGTCGGTCTGCTCAATACGGGCAAGAACCTTGTCCAGGTTGTTGCGGTAGAGGTCCGCATGGACAGAATCCATGTCGCATAAAGACTGGCAGATGGTTTTGCATATCCATGCGGCGTTCTGCGGAGAGGTCCAGGTGTGCGGGTCAAAGAGAGCCAGAGGTATGCCGCAGGCATCGGTACGCATACTGTCGGAGGTGTCTATGATATGCAGGTTGGGGTGTTCCTGACAGGCTTTCTCCAGCCAGGTGGTTTCAAAGCCCAATTGTCCTATCTTGAAAAACAGTTTACAGTCACTCAGCAGAATCAGTTGCTCGGGAGTGGGTTTGTAGCTCTCGGGATTATATCCTTCAGGAACGATGGATTGTACCTGGAAACAGTCGCCGGCAATCGCCTCGGTGAAATAGCGCAAAGGCTCGATGCTGACCATCAGCAAAGCCTGCTTGCT
>ONKB01000144.1 GCA_900318305.1 uncultured Prevotellaceae bacterium
AGTCGTTTGCTATGTGATTCACGACCGTTCTTAGAACTACCTACACCTTTTTTATGTGCCATTTTACTAAGATTTTAAAGATTAAGCAACGATTGATTTAATTGTAACCTCAGAGAACTGTTGGCGATGACCGTTCTTCTTGCGAGAGTCCTTGCGGCGCTTCATCTTGAAGACAATCACCTTATCACCCTTAACAAGCGGAGTCTTAACCTCTGCGACTACCTTTGCACCCTCTACCACCGGAGCACCTACTGATACATTATCTCCGTCGGCAACGAGCAAAACTTTGTCAAACTCAATGGTCTGACCTTCCTCAGCATTCTGAATATGGTGAACGAAGATCTTCATGCCTTCCTCAACCTTAAACTGCTGACCATTAATAATTACGATTGCGTACATTTTATTTATGTATTAAACGTTTCACCTCGGGGCGAGTCTCTTCTGAGCCTTCTTTCCATGAGCCCTGGCGACAAAATCGGATGCAAAATTAGATATTTTATTTAAATTGAACAAGAATATCCCTGACTATTTTTGCATTATAACATTTTTATTTTGACAGCGACCACAAAACCTGCTCTGCAGAGCTGATCATCTTGGCAGCATTGTTTTCTGCGGGGAACACATTGGGGCGGAAATCCTCAATAACCTTATTAAGCTGTTGCAGTTTAGCTCCTTTGAGTTCTGACTTCAAAATCCTGATTTTCTCAAAGTCTTGAATACCCTGTACCAGTCTCTCCATTCTTATACTGGAGCAACCAGGATAAACCAGGAAGCAGTCGCCGGCAGTCCATGTGCGGAAACGGGTATCCTGATTAGGATTCTTTACCCAGCTGTTGTATGCCCAGCGCAGATAGCCGTCATATCCGGCAGCCATTGCATGCCACCCCATTACAGCAGATTCGGCTGTAGGCGAAGACGTGAATGTGTTTGGACGTTCCGGTCCGCAGCAGGTGTAGAAGGTGACTTTCTTGCCTGTTGCCTTACGGGCCTTCAGCACTTCCTCACTCAGCAGTTTATGCTGATAGGTCACACTCAGGTCATACATCTTGGGCTCAACTTCCGGATAATAGTCAGCTGCACCTTCTATGCGATAGTTGGGATCAGCTTTATACACAACATCCCATGCTGCACGAAGCATCTCCATCGGACGCTCATCCATGGCTATGCAGGTCTTGTCAAACCAGCCCTTCTGCTTCAGATGGGCTGCGAAATCCTTCAGGAACGGCAGCAGGAATTCCGTATATTCCTGAGTTCCGGGGTTCAGCTTCAGCAAACGGGTGCAGTTCATCGCCTCATCAAAATACTCAAAGGTCAGATGCCAGGGAACAATGGTATAGCAGTCTATCTGCTGGTCAATGCCAAGGCTCATCATGAATTCAACCCATTTGTCAAAGACAGTATAATTGTATTCCCACTGGCCATTCAGCTTTCTGGTCTTTCCTATCATACTCTCAAACGGGTCTTCTGTCTGACAGTTCCAGGGATGCTGTATGATGGAGGTGGTAATCACCTTCTGCCCTGCATCAGCAAGCAGTTTCATCAAAGGACGCATGTAATCAAAGTGGGCCTCGCTCCACAGAGGCACATCGTAATAGCGTGCCACAGCATAAGGGTTCTGCCACAAATCCAGGTGGAAAGACCAGTCTTTGGGTGCCGGCAGCACATGTTTGTTGACCTCAACCGTAAACGGAATGGATGTTGTCTCGCCGTCACAGTTCACAGAAAGTACAGCCGAGTATTTCCCCGGAGCAGCATTCTGCGGGATACGGATGTCCAGCCATATCGGACGGAGCGTCTTCGCGGGAACAGACATCTCTGCCAAAGGCGAGAGCCTGTCGGCCACCAGACAAGAGTCAAACATGGCACGATCCAGACGCAGGTTCTCATGCTTTCCGTTTTTATTGCGATAACCGTCAGCCATGGAATAGCATACAAAATACTTATTGACTGCCGCAGCTGGAATAATGTTCTTTCCGCTCTTCAAGTCGCTCACCTTGGCAGATACGCTCTTAATGGCACGGGGAGCCAGCAAAACAGCCTGTGCACTTACGCGCTCTCCTCGCCAAGCAGACAGTTGCAACTTGGCCGACAAAGCAGGGACAGCATTGCGCTGATACCGCTCATCTATTGTCCCCCACCCAAATGTCACCGACTTAACAGCATTCCATGCTTCCGCAGGTGCCGGATATGGGTCTTGCAACTCATACTCTCTGTCTTGTGCCATTACAGGCAGACTCATTGCCAATAGAAAAATCAAAAACAACCTATTCATACAATAAAAATTTTTAGATATTCTACTTAGAAATACATACTTAATTATAATACAAAGATAGTATTTATTTTGTTGCCGGCCAACATATCTGGGACATTATTTATTCTGTGGGAATCACACGACGTCGGCATACCCACAATTCTGAACTGTTCCCGCTCCCCCATTGGCTTACAACCCCCATCTTGTGTTTTTTCACCAAAATAATTATTGTCTTGTGGTAATTATCCCAAGAAAAAAGTACTTTTGTATGAAAAGTAAAAGACTTCTATCTGTTCCTTTCGAAAAAACATATTGTTGATATGAGAAAACTATTTTTTGTTGCCATATTACTATGCAGCTGGGTTGTCCTAAAAGCCCAGAATATTCAGTTACACTACGATTTTGGCAGGACGATCTACTCCACTGAGGAATCCAGCCGTCAGAAAGTAACCATGACTCTGGAACAGTTCAAGGCCGACAAGTGGGGTTCCTGGTTCTACTTTGTTGACATCGACTTCAGTCGCAAGTTCACGGAAAGTGCATATACGGAAATTTCTCGCGAGTTGAACATCGGCAAGAAAGGCTTTGCTGGACACGTTGAGTACAATGGCGGCTTAAACAAGGGTGGCAGTTTCCAACAGGCAGGCCTCATCGGTGGCGCATGGAACGGACACAATGCCGACTTCTCAACCACCTACTCGGTACAAGTCCTCTACAAGCACTATTTCAAGAGCTATGACAACACCCACTCTTATGCCAGCGCCCAGCTGACCGGCGTCTGGAGCACCACATTTGCCAACAGGGCGCTGACCTTTGCCGGATACATTGATTTCTGGCGTGGTGAAGCCGCCAACGGCCACGGCCAGCTGGTTATCCAAAGCGAGCCTCAGTTGTGGTATAACGCAACCGAATATCTCAGTATCGGCACCGAGATTGAAATCAGCGACAACTTTATTTACAACACCGCCAACAACAAGAGTTTCTTTGTCAATCCGACAATAGGCCTCAAGTGGAAATTCTAATCCCCAAAATCTGTTCAAGTCATGATATTAGAAAAGCTTTTCGGATTTGATGCAAGTAAGCACAAAGTCAGTACCGAGATTATGGCAGGTTTGACAACCTTCCTGACTATGGCATACATACTTGCCATCAATCCTCAGATATTCGGCGTACTGGCCAATCAGGGCATGTCCCCAGATGCCGTCTTTACGGCAACAGCATTAGCCGCCACCATAGGAACAATGATAATGGCCATCTATGCCAAGAAGCCTTTCGGCCTTGCCCCCGGCATGGGTCTGAATGCTTTCTTTGTTTATACTGTGTGTATAGGAATGGGCTACACCTGGCAGTTTGCCCTGACAGCCATTCTTCTTGAAGGCATTGTGTTCATCGTGATAACCGTCAGCCACGCCCGCACGGCTATTGTCAAGTCCATCCCTCTCACTATAAAAAACGCCATCAGCGCCGGTATAGGCCTGTATATAGCATTCATCGGACTGAGGAATGCCGGCATAATTGTAACCAACAAGACCACCACCGTCGGGTTAGGCGATTTCTCCCAGCCGGCAGTATTGTTAGCCCTCTTCGGAGTAATCTTTACAAGCATACTGGTAGTGTTCAGAATCAAGGGATCTTTGTTCCTGGGCATATTGGTTGTCACAATTATCGGTATTCTCTTTGGTGTTACACACCCTACGGGAATTGTCTCCCTGCCTCCTTCAGTAGCTCCGCTGTTCTGTCAGTTTGAGTTCAGCCAGATATTCTCGTGGGACATGCTGATTATTGTGTTCACATTCCTGTTTATCGACTTGTTTGATACAATCGGCACAGTTGTCGGTGCCTCTATACGCTCCGGCATGGTCGATAAGGACGGCAATGTTGACAGGATAGACAAAATATTCATGGCTGATGCCATTGCAACAACAGCTGGCGCATGTCTCGGTGCCAGTACCACTACCACCTATGTTGAAAGTGCCTCTGGCATAGAAGAAGGCGGACGTACAGGTCTCACCTCTTTTGTCATCGCCGCATGCTTCATCCTCTCTCTGCTCTTTGCCCCGTTGTTCCTGAGTATTCCTCCAGCCGCCACGGGACCGGTTCTGGTCATCGTAGGCGTAATGATGATGAGTTCGGCGAACAGTATTGACTTCACAGATTATTCCGAAGCCATTCCGGCATTCATCACCATGCTTCTCATGCCTTTGGCATACAGCATCTCCGACGGCATTATGCTCGGTGTCATCTCCTATGTCTTATTGAACGGCCTGACAAAAAACACAAAGAAGATATCACCTCTGCTGCTGGTAATGGCTATATTGTTCATTATCCGCTATTGCGCCAATATCTATCTGGCACAATAACCTCATGTTTTCAGGTCCCACGGGACAGAAAAAACTCTCCCACGGGGGAGCAAAA
>ONKB01000094.1 GCA_900318305.1 uncultured Prevotellaceae bacterium
ATATTGTGGGCATAACTACACAGAAAATCAGGGAGTAAAACCCTGCCGACAACAGAAGATGGAAATAAAATGATTAAGGCTTGAAAACACTAAAAATGCCCTGTTCTGTCCATTTTTGGACTTTAAAGTACATAAACGGACAAAAAAGGAAGCATCTCCTGACCCTCTCGAGCCTCTCCCTAACCCTCCCCTCAAGGGAGGGGATATTCACTTTTTTGTGTTCAAAAGTCGCTTTATGGAAGCCTCAAAAACAAGGAAATATTATAGAGCCAATAGGGCAAAAAAAAAGATTGATGGGCCTAATTAGCCCAATGAGCCCAACGGGAACTAGGCCCAATAGGAAATAGGCCTGGAGGCCTGGCTAAGTTGGCTTAATGGTCCCAGGTGGCTTATTTCATTATCACATCGGGCCTTCCGATGCTTTTATGATCACCCAGGGCGGTGAGCTGGTCTAGTATCTTGTAATGAGGAATGCTATCCTTTTGTTCGTGGATCAACGCCTTGGAGGATTTTTTCATAGATTCCGCGGATTTGGCAAGTGACTCTTTGAGCATTTTTCTGTTATTACGGGCTTGCCATTCTGACAAGAGACAATAGCCATCTCCAAGAGGGTCCTTAACCCGCAACCGAGGAATCTCCATATCTTTCGACTTATAAGGAATCTTCTCCGTATCAATATAGGGAGATATCTCCACTTGGGCTGAACCCCGATTAATAATACCCAGTTCCTTGGCTGCCGCATAAGACAAATCCACTGTAGTACCCCAACCCAACCGGTCATTTACCTTCACAACGACTTCATTCCCCGTCTTGGTATCTTTAATTTTAAGCATCGTACCAAACGGCAGTGTCTTATGGGCGCAGGTAAAACTGTCTTTATGATAAATATCACCGCTACTTGTCCGACGACCATGGAAACGGTCGGCATAATATGTTGCCTTACCTATTTTCTGTGCTTCCATCATCTGGACATCAGCCATAAAGACCATCATTACAAGCAGATACTTGATGTACTTCATTTAAAAACATTTCGTATCAAGCCACTGACCAAATGCATAAATGCATCCGTCTCAATTCCTAAAAATGAACTGAAAATAGCAGTGTCTGATCACATTTCGATATACAAAGAGAGCACTTTTTTTTGAAATAAACAAATTTTTATACGTTAAACTTTGCTGAATTTCATACTTTTGCACTGAAAAACAGCTGAATTTTGCATCAAAAAAGTTTGTTCAACACTACTCTGTTCGATGTTTTACATTTTTTAACATTTTCGATTCTTTTAAAGCCATGCAGATAGGAAATACTGATTTAGGCAAGCTTCCCGTTTTATTAGCTCCAATGGAAGATGTCACCGACATAGGATTTCGCACACTATGTCGCAAAATGGGTGCCTCAATGGTATATTCTGAGTTTGTCTCCTGCGATGCTTTGACCCGGTCAGTCAAGAGTACCCTGCTCAAACTAAAAGTCAATGCAGAGGAGCGTCCTGTAGCTATTCAGATATATGGCAAAGACCCTGATGCCATGGCAGAGGCGGCTAAGATTGTGGAAGAGACAAGTCATCCTGAGATTATTGACATCAATTTCGGATGTCCCGTGAAAAAAATTGCCGGGAAAGGAGCAGGTGCTGGTCTGCTGCAAAACATCCCCTTGATGCTCAACATTGCCAGAAGCGTTGTCAAGGCCGTAAAAACCCCTGTAACTGCCAAGACCCGTTTGGGATGGGACAGCAACCAGATAATTATTCCCGAGTTGGCGGAACAACTTCAAGATTGTGGTATCCAGGCACTCACCATTCATGGTCGCACACGCTCTCAGATGTACAAGGGAGAGGCTGACTGGAATTATATCAGGCAAGTTAAAGACAATCCCCACATAACTATTCCCATTATCGGCAATGGCGACATCAATTCGCCAGAAAAAGCGATTGAGGCTTTCAGCAAATACCATGTCGATGCCATCATGGTAGGAAGAGCCACTTTCGGGAATCCATGGATATTCAAGGAGATACATGACGCCCTCCATCCTGATTCCCCCATTGACACTACCGACATTATACCCAGTTCCTACAAACCCATGACACCCGACTGGAAACTCGATGTATTGAAAGAACAGGTAAGATTAAGCATTGAACGTATTGATGAGTATCGGGGCATCCTCCACACAAGACGGCATATCGCCGCCAGCCCTTTATTTAAAGGGATACCTGATTTCCGCCAAAAGCGCATCAATTTGTTACGCGCCACAACTCAGGAAGAACTGTTCTGTCTGATGGAAGAGACCAGGCCTTTCCTAAACAATCAAATATAAAACCGGTATTGTTTCTTACTCCTGTCCCGTTGGGAGGGTAAAGCCTTAACGACAACCTTAAAGAAAAGCCATTTTGCTTGCGTAGACACACTCCTCAGTCATTTCATGACAGCTCCCCCAGCTTAGGGGAGCAGCTTTTTAAGTTGCTTTAAGTCAATGATATAACAGCTCCCTCCCTTGAGGGGAGGGCCAGGGAGAGGCTCAGAGAGGGCAAGGGGTGAGACGACTCTTTTTTAGCCCGAAGGGCGATGTTTTTGCTCGCGAAGTATGTGATGGCTCTGTAAGAGACAAAGATGCAAGGTGGATATTTTTATCTGCGAGCTTGCTCACAAGGAAAAATAGATACCTTACATCTTACAAGGACTGTTAGTCCGACACATACTGAAGTGAGGGTTTTTATTGTTTTTGTCTAAATCTAAACACAGGGGCTTGCAGGTGATTCGTTTATCTGTCTGAGAATTATATCAAGCGCAACAAACTATATACAGGATCAAGCAAGACAAACCCAAAAATAATGGAGAACAAAATCTGTTCTCCATCTTAAATTATAATAAAAATCTGATTCCCTATTCACGTACAGCACGCTTGCGTGCCAAATGGTCAAGGATTATCTTACGCATTCGGATACTCTTGGGTGTGACCTCAACATATTCATCCTCCTTAATCCATTCCAATGCTTCTTCCAGAGAGAAAATAATCGGCGGAATAATGTGGGCCTTTTCGTCCGTTCCACTGGCACGCACATTGGTCAGTTGTTTAGCCTTTGAAACATTCACAACCAAGTCATTCTCATGGATATGCTCTCCCACAATCTGTCCTGCATATACTTTTTCCTGGGAAGAAACAAAGAAATGACCTCTGTCCTGCAGTTTATCAATAGCATAGGCATATACCGTTCCATCCTCCAAAGCAATCATGGAGCCATTCTGGCGGCGGTCGATTTCCCCTTTATAGGGCTCATAATCCTTGAAGCGATGGGCAATTATCGCTTCTCCCTGGCTCGCAGTCAATGCGTTGGTTCTGAAACCTATTATACCTCGGGAAGGAATATTGAATACTATATTAATCCTGTCACCCTGTGTCTGCATGGATGTCATTTCTCCTTTGCGGCGGGTAACCATATCTATCAGTTTGCTGGAAAATTCCTCCGGAGTATTGATGGTCAGCTCCTCAATCGGCTCACACTTGACGCCGTCTATTTCTTTGTAAATAACCTGAGGTTGTCCCACCTGCAGTTCATAGCCCTCACGGCGCATTGTCTCTATCAGCACAGACAGATGGAGTACGCCCCTGCCATAAACAACCCAGCTGTCAAAGCCATCGGTCTTTGTGACCTGCAGGGCAAGGTTTTTCTGCAATTCCTTTTGTAAGCGCTCCTCTATCTGACGACTGGTGCAATACTTGCCTTCCTTACCAAAGAATGGTGAATTATTGATGGTAAAGAGCATACTCATAGTAGGCTCGTCTATCTTAATCGGGGGTAATGGCTCGGGGTTCTCAACATCACAGATCGTATCACCTATCTCAAACTGTTCCAATCCGACAATAGCACACAAGTCACCACATTCCACCTTATCAGTTTTGCTGTGTCCCATACCCTCGAAACTATGGATTTCCTTTATCCTTGTCTTCTCCATCGTACCGTCACGATGAGCCACAGTCACATTCATTCCTTCCGTCAGGCATCCTCTGTGAATACGTCCTACGGCTATTCTACCTGTGTAATTTGAATAATCCAGCGATGTAATCAGCATCTGAGGTGTTCCTTCCAAGACATGAGGAGCTGGTATCACCTCAATAATTTTATCCAGCAGAAAATTAATGTTATCCGTAGGTTTACTCCAGTCTTCTCCCATCCAGCCTATCTTGGCTGACCCATAAACAACAGGGAAATCCAACTGATCCTCTGTGGCACCGAGACTGAACATCAGGTCAAAAACCATTTCGTAAACTTCTTCCGGCCGGCAATTAGGCTTATCTACCTTATTCACCACGACAATGGGTTTCAATCCTATCTGAAGGGCTTTCTCCAAGACAAACCGTGTCTGCGGCATAGGGCCTTCAAAGGCATCGACAAGAAGAAGACATCCATCGGCCATGTTCAGGACACGCTCCACTTCTCCACCGAAATCAGAGTGTCCCGGAGTGTCAATGATATTAATCTTGACACCCTTATAATTAATGGAGACATTTTTTGACAGAATCGTAATACCGCGCTCACGTTCCAAATCATTGTTATCCAATATCAAATTACCTGTCTGCTGATTCTCACGGAACAGATTACCTGCCATCAACATTTTATCCACCAATGTTGTCTTGCCGTGATCCACATGGGCTATAATCGCAATATTACGTATCTGCTGCATCTTCTTTATATAACGCTTTTTCTTATTTGAGGTGCAAAATTACGATTAAGTGAGCGAAACGCCAAATTTATTTGAGTTTTTCCGAACGTGAGAAATTTACTTGTGAGACAAATAATTGAGGAAAAAGCAGCATGAACCCAAACTTTTTCATAAAAATATTTTGCCAAACGAAAGAAAGATAGTACTTTTGCCCTCGCTTTCCCCAAACAGGGATTGCAAAAAATAATAATTAACACATTTATATTATGTATTTAGATTCTGAAAAGAAGAAAGAAATCTTTGGAAACTACGGAAAGTCTAACACTGACACTGGTTCTCCTGAAAGCCAGATAGCTTTGTTTTCATACCGTATTTCCCATTTGACGGAGCACATGAAGGCCAACCGTAAAGATAATAGTACTGAAAGGGCCTTGACACGTTTGGTTGGTAAGCGCCGCGCTTTGCTGAACTACGTTAAGCGTAAGGATATCCAGCGCTACCGTGACATCATCAACAAACTCGGTTTGCGTAAGTAATTTCCAACCGAATCAAAAACATCAGGGGGTCATTCCATGAGAATGACCCCCTGATTATTATTATTTCTTCGTTACATTATTTGAAGTCTGCCAAACCCATTGACCCTGACGGTTGATGTAACCATTTTTGTCTTTTGCATACACTCTTACCAGACCCTCATTAAAGAACCATGTGTTGACAAACTGGGGATCAATGACTATCTTACCTGTCTTGTCCATAAAACCCCATTTGCCGTCTATCATGACGGCGGCCAGGCCTTCATGGAATGATTGAGCCTCGTCTAAATCCAACTTATTAGCTGCAAAAAGAAGCATTATATCTGCATCTACTTTCAATAAGGGATTATTTGAAAGAATATCTTTTAAAGAAATAACATTCTCTCTCTTGTCCATCTTACCAATGAAAAGCCATGTATCATTTACCTTTACTGCGGCAAGGCCTTCGCTGAAATCATCTGCTTCGCTAAATATTGGAGGAATTACATACTTACCCGACTTGTCAATAAAACCCGTTCCGATATTATTTATCCTGGCTACGGCCAATCCTTCACTAAAAGAACCGACGAAATCAAACTGAGGGGGAATAACCATCTGGCCAGTCTTGTCAATAAAACCCCACTTATCATCTGACATAACAGCAGCAAGACCTTCACTGAAGCTGCAAGCCAGTCTAAACTGTGAGGGAAATGCCTGACGGCCGGTCTTATCAATAAAAATCATCTGGTTTCCAACACTTACCGAAGAAAGCCCTTCATGAAACGAATTAGTGGCATCAAACTGGGGAGGAATAACCACCCGGCCAGTCTTGTCAACAAAACCACATTTATTATTTGTATGGAAGAAGGCCAATCCCTCTTTAAAAGCGCCGAGATGTCCCTCTTTAGGAGGAAAGATAAACTTTCCTGACGTATTGATATAACCTTTTTTACCCTTTACATCAACATAAGCGACACCTTCGGAGAAATCATAGGCTAAATCATACTGGATGGGGATAACCACCTTACCCGTCTTGTCTATAAAACCAGACTTGCCACCTACCCTGACAACGTAGCGATTGGTGACTTCCTTTGATGTCTTCAATTGGCTTTGTCCCTCCAGAAAGAACAAAAATAAAGCACCGAGCAAAAAGACTAACTTTTTCATGTCTCCCTGTTATTTTTTCGCCGTTGCAGGTTTTTCGTTCATCTGCCTGCGGATAGTAATGACCAGCGATGCCAGGAAAGACAGAATCAGAATTACAATGGCCACATAGGCTATGATCTCGGTAGTTTTCACCGATACTGGACGAAATTCCATCACCACCTGATGTTTGCCTGCGGGTATAACAGCACCACGCAGCACATAATCCACACAGGCCAGTTCCAAAGGCTTACCATCAATCGTTGCAGTCCATGCCGGATAATATATCTCAGAAAATACTGCAAGACCGCCATTCTTGGTTTCCACATCATAATGCAGTTCGTTGCAGTCATACGATGTCAGTATAATCTTGTCGGCAGAATCAGCTTGAGCTGGCACATTAGCCAGCACATCCTTGAACGAGCTGTTTGCTACGGCCTGGGCACGAAGGTTGATCTTATTCAAAGAAAGAATCTCCTGATTAGGCGTATCTACAAATGTAACGCCATTGACAAACCATGCATTACCATAAGCATGGGGATTATACAACGGCATCGTATTGTTATTCTGCAACGGCAAGATAAAATACTTTGTGTTGAGCATATTCAGGACAGGGAAAACCGAATCGCCAGCCACCTTGGACATATCGCCGCCTGCATCAGAGACTGCCGGGATTATACGTTGCATCTCGGGAGAGATACAATGACTTATCAAATCGTTATAGCGGGCCAACTTGGCAGCATTATAGCCACCTATACTCTTATGGAAATATGACGTACCATTTTCATTAAAAGTGTTCGTTGCCATATTCAGCACCCTATAATCCAGACATTTATCCTGCAGAATCATTGCATCGGTCTGTGTCTGCTGAGGAGCGCCTAAATTAGCATGAGGCATCTCAAAATTATCATCATTCAGATACCTGCGGTTAACACCGTACATATCAACCAGACAGAGTACACCGATAAGAGCTACCAGGACATTTTCCTTGAAGACCTTCTTATAATACATCCACATCAGGACAGCACCCAACACAATAATAATGAAACTGCGCCATGCGTCAGACGTGAAAACAGACTGGCGCATTACTGACAAGCTGTTCATGACATCCTGTCCCACCTGGGGTTGTTCTGCAAATACTCTGTTGAATGTACTTATCTCGTTGGCAGAATTGAAACTGAAGAACACTGAAGGCATCAGAGCAAACAAGAGAGCCATACCACCCGTCAAGGCAAAACTGGTGGCTACACATTTCCATTTTTTCCGCAAAATATCAGGCTCCCTCAATATCGTGGCCAATGCCATCATAGCCAGGAATGGTATGGTAAACTCTGCCACGACTAATATGGAGGATACAGTACGGAACTTATTGTACAACGGCACATAGTCTATGCAGAAACTGGTCAAATCCATAAAATTATGCCCCCACGACAACAAAATGCTCAACACCGTGACAGCCAGCATACCCCATTTCAGGGGACCCTTGACAATAAACAAGGACAGGATGAACAGCATCATGATGAAAGCCCCGACATATACCGGCCCAGAGGTCATAGGCTGGTCGCCCCAGTACTGCTGTATCTGGGCATATATCTGATTGTATTGCGGGTTAGCTTTCTCCATAGCCTTTTCATTCCGGGCAATTGGAACTGATGCGCCACCCTTGGCATTAGGTATCAGCAGAGTCCATGTCTCCCCGATACCATAGCTCCACTGTGTGATATACTCTTTCGTCAGACCGCTGCCCTTAGACTCGTTCGCCCCAGCCAGCTCGCTCTTGCCACGCATTGATTCTTTTGAGTAGGTATAAGTATGATATAAGTTAGAAGCATTTGCGGCTATAGCCAGAGTGGCTGCCACGAGCAACACACAAGAGGCTTTCACAAAATCCATCAGTTTCTTTTCTTTCAGAGCCTGGACAAAATAAGCCACTACGACCACAAAAATAACTGCCAGGAAATAATAAGTCATCTGAAGATGGTTGGACAATATCTGGAAAGACAGGAACAATGTCGTCACAGCACCGCCCCAGAGATATTTCCCACGGTAACACAATATAATACCTGCCAGGGTCGGCGGAATAAACGCCAGCGTCAGCACCTTCCATATATGACCGGCACCGATTATGACAAAGAAATAAGAAGAGAATGCCCAGGCCACTGCGCCTACGACAGACAGCATCGGTTTAAATCGCATTGCCCTCATCAGGATATAGAAACCCAGCAGAAGAATAAACACATACATCACCACATGGGGCAAGCCCAAATCATATATGTTGCGTATCTCGTTCAATACTGTACGGGAGCCATACCGGGGGGCTATCTGGTACGTTGGCATACCACCGAACAAGGCATTGGTCCAACGGGACACCTCACCGGTCTTGTCAAAGTGTTCCCCTATCTCATGACCGGCACCAACGGCAGCAGTATTATCCTCACCTGTCAGGACCATTCCCTGAGATATCGGTGTGGCGAAATAGGTAAACGACAAAAGTACAAAGAAAACAATAGCAGCCAACTCTGGCCAAATCTGCTTAATAATGTGTTTCATATTATCTGATTTCGTTATTGTAGGACAAAGGTACTACTAAGCAAGCGAAAAGCAAAAAGAATGTGTCCTTTTTTTCTGCCGGGCGCAAATGACCAACAACAAGTTAAAATAACAATTAAGCAAGTGAAAAACAAAGAACTTGTTCATTTTTCCCTCACTTAGTCGTAACTTTGCACCAGAATTCAATCTTATAACACAATGGCAGCTCAAAAACCAGGTATACCCAAGGGAACTCGGGACTTTTCTCCGTTGGAGATGGCAAAACGCAATTACATTTTCAATACCATCCGTAGCGTCTATGCACTCTATGGTTTCAAGCAGATTGAGACTCCGGCCATGGAGAATCTCAGCACCCTGATGGGCAAATACGGTGAAGAAGGAGACAAACTCCTTTTCAAGATTCTCAATTCCGGAGATTTTCTCCATGGGATGACACCCGACGAGGTCAGCAACACGAGTACCTTGAAACTCGCTGCCAAGTTCTGTGAAAAAGGACTGCGATATGATCTGACAGTGCCGTTTGCACGCTATGTTGTGCAGCACCGCGAAGAACTGAACCTGCCGTTCAAGCGTTATCAGATACAACCCGTATGGCGCGCTGACCGTCCCCAGAGAGGACGATACAGAGAATTTTACCAATGCGACGCCGATGTGGTTGGTTCCGACTCCCTGCTCAATGAGGTAGAACTCATGCAAATCATAGACAACGTCTTCCAGAAGTTCGGCATTCGTGTATGTATCAAGCTCAACAACCGCAAAATACTTTCTGGTATGGCTGAGTACATTGGACGTCCCGACAAACTCACCGACATTACCGTTGCCATAGACAAATTAGATAAGATTGGTTTGGATAATGTCAAGACAGAGCTGGCTGAAAACGGTTTGAGTCAGGATGAAATAACCCGACTGGAACCAGTCTTCGCTATCAACGGTGACAACGACAGCAAATTGGCTGCCATCAAGAACCTGCTGAAAGACAATGAAACCGGCCTTAAAGGTGTTGAAGAACTTGAGTTCGTGTTGAACACTCTCCACACCCTCCCCATAGCCAATGCTGTTGACTTTGACCTTACCCTTGCCCGCGGTCTCAACTACTATACTGGTTGCATTTTTGAGGTTAAGGCCCTGGATGTCCAGATTGGTTCCATCACCGGCGGCGGACGCTACGACAACCTCACGGGTATTTTCGGTATGCCCGGACTCAGTGGCGTCGGTATTTCCTTCGGTGCAGACAGGATTTTCGATGTGCTCAATCAGTTAGAACTCTATCCAAAAGACATCGCCTCGTCAGCACAACTGCTCTTCATCAATTTCGGTCCTACGGAATTGACACACTGCATCCGTCTCGCTGCCCTGACACGTCAGGCTGGAATTCGCACCGAAGTCTATCCAGACAGTGTAAAGATGAAGAAACAGATGAGCTATGCTTCCAACAGCAATATTCCCTTTGTAGCGCTTGTGGGAGAAGACGAAATCAAGAACAACACTATCTCTCTCAAGAACATGGAGACGGGTGAGCAGAAATCTGTCACCGTCGAGGAAGCCATTTCCATTATCAACGCATAGAACACTAATCCTTTCTCTGTCAGGAGCGTAACTCCTGGCAGAGAAAGGATTCATTGCCTTCCCGGAAGTCCTGCCTTAATTATCCCAGTTGTCAGTACGGAAGGACGACAGCGGATTACCCCTCAGATTATAGACGGTACCTACGCAGAAGTCCTTGTAACAATAGCGCACGGCTTCGGGCTTGATGCCAGCAGGAGGAGTCAGTACAATCGTATTGCCTTCCTCCACAGCCTGGACATTATAGAATATCTTGTCTTTGCCCGCTATCTGAAAGCCCTCAAATCCTTTGGCAGATTTGGCAATGCCATCGTCGGCACCTGTAAATCGCAACACCACCTTGCCGTCCTTCGGACGTATCTCCATGGATTTATAAGATGGGTACTCAGAATTGATACCCTCCACATGATATGTCTTATCCAGCACACGCTGAGCAAAGCGGAAACCAACCGTGGCTTTGTCGTTGGGGTGGATGTTATTCTCTATCCCGTTGTCAATGAGACATATCATCAACGTACTGTCTTTTATGCTTTCCAACTCTGCCTGGGCATCACGCATCCGGGCAGCGGTATTATCCTTATAACCATAAGGGGCAATCTGGGCATAGTACATCGGGAAGTTCCCGCACTGCCATTTTTCGCGCCAGTCTGTCAGGAATGTCCTGAAGAGACGTTTATACAACTCTGGTGTGCGACGGTCATCACACCCCTGATACCATATCGCACCCTTGACATTATAACCCATGATGGGATTAATCATCGCATTGTATATAACAGTCGGGGTATGCTGGGGCCAGTCATACTTCTCCCAATACTTGGGCGCCACGAAATTCTTGAAATTCTTTGCAACCAAATCGCCCTTTTCGTCTTTATACTGTCTGACAGCATCAGGGCTCATAAAAGATACAATACTTGCACCGCCATAAGCACTCTCTATGCAACCTACCGGTATATTCAGAGTTTTCTGCAACTGACGGGCGAAAAAGAAAGCCGTTGCGCTGAAATGTACTGCGCTGGCTGGCGCAGATATCTCCCACCCTTTGTTGAGAACATCATCTTTGGGACTTGGGCTGTCACTGCGTGGCACTCTGTAGAGGCGCAGGCCATCGTTTGAAGCATTGGCAACAGCCTCAGGACCACCAATAATTGGGGTACGGTAAAAACCTCCCAGTTCCATCTGCATATTGCTCTGTCCTGCCGCAAGCCATACCTCACCCATCAACAGGTCTTCCAAGTCAATAACCTGACCATTCTGGCTGATTCTCATGGAATACTTCACATAACTGGCATCGGGTGTATGCACCCTCACTTTCCACTGGCCGTCCTCATCAGCAATCGTAGTGACAGCTTTGCCCCATGAGGGTTTCACGGTAACTTTCTTGCCAGCAGCGCCATATCCCCACACTGCCACGTCGGTATGTTGTTGTAAAACAGCATGATTGCTGAATAAAGAAGGAACCGACAACGGCCGCTCATAATTTCTGGACTTGCCTGTAATGGCTTTATATAATACCTGGGCTATATGACCAGACCCATTGGCATCAGGATGGACTCCATCAGGGAAATACTTCCCGTCACCCTCTGAAGGCGTATAAGCATCGACAAAAACTGCTCCTTCCTTCTCTGCCACTTGTCGTATCGCAGGAATCACCTTATTTCTTATAGCATCATCGTCATTACTATATGCCTCACTGAATACCTTGGTCGGTGTAACCAGATATATCCTTACTGTCTGATTGCCGTCTCTCAAATCCTTCACCATTTCGGAGAGCCCGGAGGCAAAATTCTTCAAGCCAGACTGATTCGGCTTGCGGGCATCGTCATGTCCCAGGAATATGGTCACCACATCGGGACGTGAAGCCTTCACCTTGGGATAGACCTCGTTCTTCATGTACATACTCCTTAAATCAGTAGATGCACACGAGCCCGAAACGCCCCAGTTGTCAACAATCCACCCATCGCCCAGCATTCGCTTCAGTACGACCGGATAACTATCTCTCTCCGGATGGCTCAGCCGTGAGCCTTTTGTAAGACTATTACCTATACAAGCCACTCTCTTCACTTCTCCGGCATTACCAGCCATAACAAGAAGAAGGCCACAGATTAGACACATCAATACTTTCATCGCAATATAATACTTAAATGGTTACTTTCTACAAAATTAACCATTTTTATATTACCATGCAAAAAGGCAAAGAGCAAAATTGTTAACACTCAGCAATCCGGCAAATATCAGCTTTTGGCTGACACCAATAGTTAACAGGCTTCACAAATCGGTGCTGTTGGGGACAATTACTGATGCACGTCACTTTCTATGGCGGCTCAAAACAAAGATGTCCTCTGACTTTTGATAGTCAGAGGACATCTACGAATATTCTTTGTCAAAGTTAAAACAGCTTTATCTTACAAATAATTTCAAGGATTTGCCGTTCATTGTCACGATATTGATACCTTTTTGCGGAGCAGGTATCTTATTTACACCTTCTGACAAGCTAACTGTCCGGGTTGTACCGTCAATCGATGTAATTTGAGCCATACCAGCAGATTGTTTCTTAATGACAATATAAGAACCTTCACAGCGCACATCCATGTCATTGACAAACTCTGCCTTCTGCTTATCAATACCCGTCAGTATGATAGTCTCCTTATTTTCACCTACGGCCAGATTGTTCAGGGTCACTGTTTGCGGACGAGTAATCGTGCGCTCATATTTGTTGCCGAATCTGTCGGTCACCCTCACTGTAATAGATGTCGTGGCATTTTTGGCAACAGCCTTGAACGTATGGTAGTGGTTGGCCGTAATACTTGGCACACTTTTATTCTTCTTGTAATAGTTATACTCGTAGGCCAGGATATGATAAATATCACGACACTGATAAGAAGAAACATCAAGGCTCTTTGTACTTGTACCCTCGAACACCTCTACCTTCCACTTGGTATCATAATTGAAGACATTGACGATGATGGCATTGTCTTCCAGACTTGCATAGGTATTCAGTTCTTCCGACTCAGCACAGATAGCCTTCATGGTTGCATCAGTTTGCCAGAAATTCCTTATGGAATTACCGTCAAAGACATGGAATTGTCCGTTATTATCCTTTTCCAGTCCCTTGAAACGCCATGTAATGGAATCGCCATAGAAATAGAACATCTGATATGACCCTGGTGTACCGTCGGCAGAGACAGGACGGCCTACCCCCTGCGGGCTTGGAGAATACAATCCGCTGTAGTAAGATGCGGCATACAAGTCACCACCCATCTGATTAATGGTATGTTCCATAATTCTGGGACATGCCACCGGGTTCATATTGTAAGTCAAATGCCGGTGACCGGACCAGATATGCACCTGCTTGAATCTCGAGAGCAGACTTTCCATCTGGTCATAGTTCAACAAGCCGTTACTGATGGTATTATGTGCTATAGAACCAATCTTATACATCGGAGCATGCATACTCATAATCACCGTAGCATCGGCGTCAAGCATGGCCAGGTCTTTCTTTGCCCAGTTAACTTGCGTGTCAGAGAAACCTTCGGTATAGTTACGACTTCCCACTATACCCTTGGCATAGGAGCCTCCGGTATCCTCATTCTTATAGATGATATCATCCATCACAAGGAAGTGAATCTTACCAATATTATAGGAGTAATAATTAGGTCCCAAATTCTCACGGAAGGAATGGGCAGACATGAAGTCAACACTGTCGCTGTTATAGATAGCCCCGTCATGGTCATGATTTCCCATTACAGAGAAATGGCGCATCTTGTATTTTGAGTAATTCTGTATAAATACATTCTTATATTGTGTATGTCCCCATGATCTGGAATACCAGTAATTATCCCAAGCCAAATCACCCATATATGTAGAGTAGATAGGGACATTAGCCTCGTTGGCCTCTTTAACTTCCTTTTCGGTACAAGGGAAGAACAATGTACGGAAAGTATTCACATCATTATTCTTGTTTGCCATCTGAGGATCTGCACCGACCAGCATGCGGAAGTCATTGTTATTTTCCACCATCAACTCAAAATTGACGGTCTCCACTGCTTTCAGGTCATTGGTCTTACTCAGGTACTTCCAGAAACGCGTGAATATGCGCTCGTCATTACTTGAGGACGATGTCGTCTTGGGCATATAGCCTGAAGGTATTACATAGAAGATATAGCCGTTCTTCTTATTGGAATACAAGGAGTATTCTCCATTCTCATTTGTCCTGGCAAAGGTATAACCGTCGCTTACGATAACATCCTCCACACCGACACTGCTACATGTAATCTTACCCTGCACATTAGGTTCAATCTCCTCAATTCTCAGATTCCTGATTTTCACACGCTCGTCTGCTCCGATGCCTAAACGGAAGACCTGTCCCTCTTTGCCCCATTTGAAGGCACATATATCACTTGACATATCCACGGAGAAAGGCTTATATTCTGAAGTACCCGTAGGACTCAAGGTGCCATAACTGATTGTTCTCACTTCCTTGAAAGTATCACCATATGACAGCGTCAGATTGGCAACACCGCCAACAGAACAATATTCAAATACCAGTTTCATCTCCTTGGCATTCAGATTGCGGCTGAGTGCGTCGATAGGAACATACGCATTTTTTCCACTTCCTGTAATGGTGTAAGTATTCGTAGCCTCTGCATATGTGCATCTCACGTTATTACGTCCGCTGATATTGAGAGACAACTCCATTGTTGCGTAAGAATAATGGACACATGCTATCAGGCCCATTATGACAACTAATAATTTTTTCATCATGATATCTGTTTTAATAATTTTCACGAACTATTTTGCAAATTTCGTCATTTTATCTGATTTTCACACTATTTGCCAGATTTTTTTCATCCTTCACCACTTGTTCGCCAAATTCCGGGCTTCAGAGAAGTCCTTTTTGTCCATAGCCAGAAAGAAGAAAAAACTCAACTGTAGAACTTGAACTCAGATTTGCCCTTTAGAGCCTCGTCCATACGCAGCAGCATATTGATGGAACTAACCGTACAATTCAGCCAGAAACTCAGGCCAGCATCCACATTGGTACGCTGTTCCCAAGTCGTAGGAATCTGACCTGTGCACACATTCTGCACCACAGTAATGCTGTTTGTCAGCGCCACTGCTTTCGCCAATGCCAGCATGTCGCCCGTTCGCTCGTATTTTGCTAGAAAACCACCCGCCACATTGCAGGCACTGTTGTCAACCGACATCTGATACCTGTATTGTTCATACACACATGGTGTAGTATGACTGTGAATGCCGTTAGGTTTCACTTTCTTCTCCCAGAACGTAAACTGGTCCTCGCTCAGGCGCATCAAGTCGTCAGCATCCTGCAAGTCTTCCGCCGTACTTTCTTCGCGGCAATACAGGTAATCAGCATATGGTGCTGCCGTACAGTTCGTCAGATTCTCATACGGTTTCAAGTTCAGTACCGATACATCCTCAAACTGTCCGGTCATATTAAAACTGCGCACTGCAACTTCATGCATCCATTTCTCACCCTTGTGGCGCATCCCCTCATATTTCGTCACGCCATACTCGCTGTTCAGTCTTTTCAGATAAGACATCAGCGGATATAGCATAGCGTTGCTCTCATTCACAGCCTCACCCGTCGAAATGACCACCTTGATAGGCAGACTGCCGTCAGGACGTTGCAGCCGTTGATATGTATCGGCAATATTCAGTGCCCAGTCAAAATACTGGCGGTCCTTAGTGGCGTCATACAGGTCAAGCAAGCCCCACGCCACCGAGATAGCCTCCAGACACATCGTTGTGTTCTGGTTCTCCTCACGTGCCGAGGCAATCAGACCTTTGTAATAAGTCGGTGGGAAATACGCCAGCGGGGTGCCAGCGGGCTGACTGATTGTCTTGAGGAAAGCCGCCACGTTTTTTGCCATCTGCAGAGCCGTCTCCCTCTCCTCGGGGAAATACTTGGCCACCAGGCATTCATTACGTATAGTGGCACCCATAATCTTGCAGGCATAGGTGTTGTGTTTATAATTCATGTTCGGCTCCTTGTTATCTTTCCAATGCTGGATATTCTTCAGCCGGTGCACAAAAAGCATCGCCTTCAATGCTGCCTCCTTATACGGACGTACAGGCTGGTTATACGGACCGTTAAACGGGAAGTCACGCAGGAACTTGCGCTCACCTATCGGTGTCACCCCCACCTGTCCGTCCTGATTAGTGGCAAACACCCGCAACGTCACATCTGTCCCGCCTGGAATCCTTGCCCATACTGGACTCAGGTCAGCCTTCGGGCTGTGCGCTTTCATTTGCCACTCGTGTCCAGCCTCGTCGTTTATTTTGAACACATATTCCTTGACACCAGCCTGCTCAGGGAAATCAAAAGCAGGAGCATACATAAACTTCTTGGCATAGCCGTTCCAGAACGGATTGATTCCATTCGTACCCGGACGCAGAGGCTGCTGGTATTCTTTCTTCGCCTGAGCGTTCACCTTCTTATAGTTAATCTCCTTCAAGGCCCCGTTTGTTGCACAAGCAACTAACAAAACCATTATTGTCAAAACAAACCTTCTCATTTTTATTTCAAATATTTTTTATGTCATCTTAAATCCCGTACCTATATTCGCAAATTGTCTCAT
>ONKB01000003.1 GCA_900318305.1 uncultured Prevotellaceae bacterium
GTAATGTTTTTCGTATCTTTGTAATCAATTTAACTACCTTGAAATTTTAAAAATATTATGAAGAAACCAAAAACAGCTAAACGGCCTGTTTTTACATTTAAACACTTTGCCCGCAAAGGTTATTCTGTTTTTTGTAGTTTGAAGCGTGAGATTCGCATTGGATGCTTGTCTGTTGCTACACTGGCAGCTATACATAATGATGCTCTCGCTTCACGAAATGATAGCTTGGAGATAATTCAACAAATTATGTCAGATAATGAACTGAGTGAGATTGTGGTAAATGGCCGTATTCCTGTCTCCTTAGAACAATCTGCTACTAAAACTGAGATTATCTCTCGTGAAGAAATAGAGAAGGCTAAGGTGCAGAGCGTTAACGATTTGTTGAAATTATGTGCTAGTGTAGATGTGCGCCAACGTGGTGCCATGGGAGTTCAAACGGATATTGGAATTGGAGGAGGAACAAACGAACAAGTATGTATATTGATAAACGGTATCAGTGTCAATAATCCTCAAACCGGACATCTAACGGCAGATTTTCCCGTTGCGATTCATGATATTGAGAGAATTGAGGTTTATGATGGAGCTTCAGCAAGATGCTTTGGTAGTCAGGCTCTCAATGGTGCGATAAATATCATCACCAATTGCGGAAATAAGACTAATGCGGGTGCATATATGGATGCGGGAAGTTATGGGACATTGGGAATAGGTTCCTTTGGAGTTTTGTCATTACCAAAATGTAACCAACGCATTAGTGCCGGGTATATGCGAAGTGACGGTGCGACTCATAATAATGATTTTCAGAGGATAAAATCTTTTTATCAGGGTAATTGTACGATGAGTAATTTAAATCTTGATTGGCAGGTTGGTTATAATTATCAACGCTATGGTGCTAACTCATTTTATAGTGCAGATTATCCAGACCAATGGGAGCGAAACAATAGAGTCTTGTCCTCGTTGAAAGGACACACCAGGTGGGGAAGGGTATTTGTTGAGCCATTGGTTTCAATAATCAGGTCATATGATCATTTCCAACTTATTCGTGGAACCCATTTTGCAGAGAATTTTCACAGGAACAATGTTTATACCGCAGCTCTGAATACTTATGTTAATTGGTTACTTGGTCGTACTGCCATTGGTGGTGAGTTGCGTTATGAGGATATTTTGAGTACCAATCTTGGAAAACCTCTGTCTGAAAATCGATATGTTCCTGTAGAAGGTCATTCTGATATATATTATACTCGTAATGATAATAGAATGAATAGCAGTTTTTTCCTTGAGCATCTGTTCTTTATTAAAAAAGTAACTCTGTCAACAGGTATGATGGTAAATAAAAACACTTCAGTGAATAATGGATCTAGTTTGTATCCTGGCATCGATATTAGCTGGCGATGTTTTAAGGGTATTAAACTCTATGCCTCTTGGAATAAATCATTGCGCCTGCCATCTTTTACCGACCTGTATTATAAAAGTCCTACTCAGCAGGGGAATATGGGATTAAAACCCGAACAGACATCTACATTGAAAATAGGTGCTGATTATAAATGTAAGGGATATAATGCTTCGTTGCAGGCCATTTATCGTCACGGCAAGAATATGATAGATTGGGTGATGTTCCATCCTGACGACATATATCATAGTACCCAATATGAACTTGACAACTATGAGTTCCTGGCTCAGTTTTGTGCAGATTTCCCTCAGTTGTTCAATGGTGATACTTTTTTTCATTCTTTTCGTGCGTCATATATGTGTAATTACCAGAAACGATCCGATGACGTTGATATATTTAAATCAAATTATGCCTTGGAGTATCTTAAATATAAATTATCGGTTAATCTCAGCCATAAGCTATGTGGTCCTGTTAATGCTTCTTGGTTTTGGCTGTTGCAAGATAGGATGGGAGGCTATTTTGTCAAAAACACCAATACCGGATCTGTTGTTTTACGTCCGTATTCACCATATTCACTCGTCAATGTGAAAATCAATTATAGAAAACCAAATCATATTGTGTATATAAGTTTTGAAAATATAACTAACCATACATATTATGATTATGGAAACATTCCACAGCCTGGTTTTTCAGTTATGGCAGGCATTGAATACCACATGAAGTAAAGGTTTCTAACTAATAAGACAAATCCGAGTGGGTTTATAACCTTGATTGGTTTATGCAATAAATATAGAAATCAATTAAATATAAAATTAGTGTGCTCTTGTTGTGCTTTATAAACAATTATTTGTAAATTTGTATGTTTGAAAGCAAAAGAAAGAATTAATCAACTATATAAATATGAATGCGAATATTGCAAATAAGCATTATGACGTTATTGTAATCGGCGGTGGTGCCACTGGCGTAGGAACGGCTCGTGATTGTGCCATGCGTGGTCTTAGTACGCTGTTGATTGAACGCTATGATTTTACTACAGGTGCTACAGGTCGCAATCATGGTTTGCTTCATAGTGGAGCCCGATATGCTGTGACCGATAAGGAGTCGGCAACGGAGTGTATTGAAGAGAACATGATTCTTCGTAAAGTTGCCCGTCATTGTGTTGAAGAACATGATGGTTTGTTTATTACCCTCCCGGAGGATGATCTTGCATATCAGGCAAAGTTTGTTGAGTCATGTCTTGCCGCAGGAATACGGGCAGATATTATTGATCCGGAAGAAGCCAAGAGGTTGGAGCCTTCGGTTAATCCGGCACTCATAGGAGCGGTACGGGTACCTGATGGTTCTATTGATCCGTTTCGTTTGACGATTGCTAATGTGCTTGACGCAAAAAGACATGGCGCAGATATTCTGACATATCATGAGGTTACTGAACTGATTATTGAGAACGGACGTGTGCTCGGTGTCAAGCTTCGGGATAATCAAACTGGCGAAGTGTCTGAAGCGCGTGCAGAAATTACAGTTAATGCTGCTGGTATATGGGGTACGCTGATTGCCAAGATGGCTGGCGTAACTGTAAATATGTTCCCGGCAAAAGGTTCTCTGCTCGTGTTTGGCCATAGGGTAAACAATATGGTTATCAATCGTTGCCGCAAACCAGCAAATGCTGACATTCTTGTTCCTGGTGATGTGATAACAGTTATCGGTACTACTTCTGACCGAGTTCCAATTGAAACTGTTGATGATATGCGTGTTACACCTGAAGAGGTTGAAGTTCTGCTCACTGAGGGTGCTCAACTTGCACCAGCTTTAGCTACTACACGCATTTTGAGGGCATATGCTGGCGTGCGTCCTCTGGTTGCAAGCGATAATGACCCTTCTGGTCGTAGTATTAGCCGCGGTATTGTATGTCTTGATCATGAGACACGAGATGGTTTGGCTGGTTTTGTTACAATTACAGGTGGAAAACTGATGACTTATCGTCTGATGGCAGAAATAGCTACCAATATGGTATGCAAGAAACTTAATATTGATAAGAAATGCGAAACCGCGACGACACCACTTCCCGGAGCAGAAACTACTCCTATTAAGACCCCTAAACATAATGTCTATGCTTTCAATGCTCAGGTAGGTCGTCATGGCACGAATGCTGTTAAAGTTGATTCTCAAAGTGCTATAGATAATGCTCTTGTATGTGAATGTGAAGAAGTTACAGTTGGCGAGATTAAATATGTGGTAAATAATCAGCATGTAAATACGTTGACACAACTTAGGCGCCGTACTCGTGTTGGCATGGGAACTTGTCAAGGTGAGTTGTGTGCTTTAAGAGCTGCTGGAGTTCTTTGTGGCGCATGCAAGAAGAGCATAGCTGATTCCGCCGCAGACTTGGCAGATTTTATGAACGAACGTTGGAAAGGAATGTATCCTGTAGGATGGGGTTCAACCTTGAATGAAGCGCAATTGATGTCTAATATTTATCAAGGCCTATGCGGTTTGGATAATTTCTCAAAATAATGGAGGAACAAAACTATGAAATTTGATAGTATAATTATAGGTGGTGGTCTTAGTGGTTTGACTTGTGGAATATCATTGGCTAAGGCTGGTAAGAAAGTGGCTATCGTTGCTGCTGGACAAAGTACACTCCATTTTAGCTCTGGTTCTTTCGATTTATTGGGATATGATTCAAAGGGAAATATTATAGAGAATCCTGTAGAAGCAATTGCTAAGTTGGGAGGAAATCATCCTTATTCTAAGGTCGGTGCTGAAAATATTGAATCATTAGCTTCAGCCGCAGAAGCCGTTTTGACAGCCAGTGGCTTGAAAGTTAAAGGAAATACTTCTAAAAACCATTTCCGTATAACCCCGATGGGTGTTTTGAAACCTACATGGTTGACATTGGAGGACTATCTTACAACAGATAATCAGCAA
>ONKB01000027.1 GCA_900318305.1 uncultured Prevotellaceae bacterium
ACTCGAAGCGGGACTTGAACCCGCACAGCCATTCCTGGCCAAGGGATTTTAAGTCCCTCGTGTCTACCGATTCCACCATTCGAGCAATCGGAGCGGAAAACGAGACTCGAACTCGCGACCCCAACCTTGGCAAGGTTGTGCTCTACCAACTGAGCTATTTCCGCAATACTGTTGTAGTTTTTCAGCAGAGATGTATCTGCATTTCGCCAAATGCAGTGCAAAAGTAATACTAAAATTTTAAATAAACAAATATTTCCGACGTGAAGTCAACTGGTAGTATCCTGAACTAATTATTGAAGACCAGAAAACAGATGCTCCTCCTGTTGTTCCCGTCGTGCACTTTGAACGTTATTCCCACAAAACCTAAGGATTGTATATTCTCAAGTGGTCTGCGCCATCATACATGATATGGTAGCGTATCAACTTGAGGCCTTTCTCACCTTCTGATATTACGCCCAAATTATTGAGGTCGTATTTTCTCTTGCATCTGTTACAATAAGCGAAACCATTCTCCTGCAATGTTAGAGAAGGACTGATGCTTTCTTCAAAGCAATTGGGACACACCCTGTCATAACAGAGCAAAGGCAAGTCCGTTGTTCCCATTTCAGGAAGATTAGAAAGCCCGACAATGAAACCATTAAAAGCTATCGGTTTCATATACATATTGATGTCGGTCAGCGTTTCATATTTTGATTCATAGGGTGTATTGAAATATATTTTTCCCCCTTGACAATAAATAGAACAAAATATGCCAGCACCAGTCAGAGCTTTATAGAGTGGTGCAGTTGTCGTCACTTTATTATAGGTAAATGCCGCGCGGTATTTAGAATAGACGTTTTGCACATCGTCTGCGCACGACAACATGAGAATCCCCATGAAAAACCCTATGAATCTTCTTACAAGCACCATTTTCCGACTATATTCCGTAAGGTATTCGTGCAAGCATCTCAGCAAGTTGTTCCACTCCGTCTGTCAGTTTTCCTTCCAGCATTTTCCGGACAAACATATTCAAGTCTGCCCTCAGTGTAACACGCATCTTGGAAGCAGCCTCACCATTAGGAAGTAGCTGAATCCACATATTCATTCCAATCGGAGAACCTTGCGCTTCAAATTTTATACATTTGGGCTCCTCGCGCTCCACAATAGCCAGCGTCATTGTGCCGACAGGAGAATCCAGAGCCATTGAATCCTGAGTGAACTGCAAAGCTTCCAACCGCTTGCGGATTTCATCAACTTTACTTTTGTCAAACTTTCCCTCAAGCTGCTCAAGAAATACAGGATCACTGAAATGGGTACGCAGTTTCTCAAGATTGCGCAAATCCTGCAATTTATTAAACACCAAGTCTTGAGGATAAGGAATCTCCTTAACACTACTTACAAAATCATTATTGCCACTCATAAAGTTTATTTTGAGTACAAAGTTACGATTAAGAGAGTTATAAGCCAAATATATTTAAGCTTTTAATACATGGCCCCAAAAACAACCTGATTTTGCCTGACAAAAAACACTTGACATGAAATTTTTAAATAATCATTCATCTCTATTCCAATATTATTCTTTATTTTTGGAGAAATAAATTTTCAACTTTATGTACGATATAGAAAAAGGACTATATGTAGCTCACTCCTCCAAAGGAGCTATGAGTATTATCGGCAAGATGGCAAATCGTCATGGCCTCATTGCAGGTGCCACTGGAACAGGCAAAACAGTCACACTGCAAGTGATTGCCGAAACATTCTCTCAGGCAGGAGTTCCCTGTTTTATGGCTGACATGAAAGGAGATCTCTCCGGTATAAGCCAGCCTGGTACCATGAGTGGTTTTATTGAGAAACGATGTGCCGAGTTCGGCATTGAGAATCCTCCATTTGCACCTGCACCGACAAGATTTTTCGATGTATTCGGTGTGCAGGGCCACCCTATGAGAACTACCATCTCCAGGATGGGTCCTCAGTTACTGAGCCGTTTGATGGAACTCAACGAAATACAGACTGGGGTACTGAGCATTGTTTTCCGAATCGCCGATGAGAGAGGCTTGCTGCTGATAGACACAAAAGACCTGCGTTCAATGCTCAATTATGTCTCCAAGCATGCGGCAGAATTTACCACCACCTATGGCAATATCTCTGCACCCAGCATCGGTGCCATACAGCGTGCCCTCCTGACTTTGGAGAGTCAGGGAGCCGACAAATTCTTCGGCGAACCCGACTTTGACATTTGCGACTTGTTGCAGGTAGAAGGTGGGAAAGGTATCATGAATGTACTGGCTGCTGACCAACTGATGCAGAACCCCAAATTGTATTCCACTTTCCTGCTCTGGCTGATATCAGAACTCTATTCCCAGTTGCCAGAGGTAGGCGATATGGACATGCCTAAACTTATCTTCTTCTTTGATGAGGCCCACATGTTGTTCAACGGCACATCCAAAGCTCTTGTGGACAAGATTGAACAGGTTGTACGCCTCATTCGCAGTAAAGGCGTGGGTATTTATTTCGTAACACAGAACCCTACTGATATTCCTGAAAACATACTTAGTCAGCTCGGCAACAGGGTGCAACATGCCTTGCGTGCCTTTACGCCCAAAGACCAGAAAGCCGTCAGAGTTGCTGCTGAGACTTTCCGTGCCAACCCTGATTTCAAGACCGAAGATGCCATCATGGAGTTATCCACAGGTGAGGCATTGGTGTCTTTCCTTGATGAGAAAGGCTCTCCATCGGTAGTGGAACGTGCCAAGATATTGTTCCCACTCAGCCAAATCGGCGCTGTCTCTGAAAGCCAGCGCAGTGATATCATTAAGAGATCACGCCTATATGGCCGATACGATAATGCCATTGACAGGGAAAGTGCATTTGAAACCATTCTCGCCGAGCAGGAACAGTTAGAGCAGCAACAACAAGAGGAAGCCGAGGCCAAGGCACAGGAGAAGGAAGAGGCCAAGGGCAAGAAAAAGAAAAGCTGGCTGTCGGCCATCTTCTCTGTGGTTATCGGAGCTATCATCTCCAGCTTCAGCCGGAGCATCGGTACTCAAGTGGCAAAATCTATTACAGGTTCCTCCAGCAAGAAGAAAAAGACAGGTGCTGGCGACA
Organism: uncultured Prevotellaceae bacterium; assembly: GCA_900318305.1. GTDB lineage: Bacteria > Bacteroidota > Bacteroidia > Bacteroidales > Bacteroidaceae > UBA6382. Next base: position 3,085 of record ONKB01000027.1, read on the forward strand.
TTCTAAAAGACGCCACAGGAAAAGCCATCAGTTCTGCCACACGTTCCGCTGCTTCCAAGATAGGTAGGGACATCCTAGGAAATCTGCTCAAATAGAAGACTTCATCACCTCTGGCGGATAAGTTTTCCTTTAAGCTATAATATAAAGGACCCATTTGGATTGTACACCAGATGGGTCTTTCTGTTATTGCTCAATTAAACTGTCACCTTTTATTCATCTTTCTCCGAGTCGTCCAACTCATATACTACACCCGATATGGCATCCACAAAAATGTGCTTCTGCCTTGTAGGTGAGCCACCAAACACATAGAGGGCATGACCGCAGTCAAATTCCATAACTGGATGACGTAATGTCACATATCTTGTCTCGGGATCGTCATATTGCGATGCCTTCACATTAGCAATAGCCTCCTCTAAAGAGATGAAACCGTCAAAATTAGGAATCCACTTGTCACCTATCCATGGAGTCCTGGAGTTATACATAGTAATCATAGGAGTACTTCCCTCCTTGAAGTCACGTTCATGATAGATAATCATCGCCTCATTCAAATCTTCATCCCAGCCAAGGTTATAAACATAAGTCACATTGACGACCCTGATATCTTTGGCTAAAAACTCCGATACCTTGCCATTAAGCTCGTATTGTGCCTCAACAAAATGGCCTTCAGCTGCAGGAACACGCCCTAAAACAGTAGCATAATCCTTCTTGAGACAATCTAAGTAATAGTTCTTTGGAAGAGCTGTCTCATCATCGTCGCTACACGACGTCAACATCATGGTGCCGCATAACATGAGGATGGCGGCGAGCATCCATACTTTTAAGTTTTTCATTATATTTGGAATAATTAGTTTGTACAATAATTCTTCACACTATTTGGCTATTAAGCCTTTTATACTCTAAATTGTTAAGTCTCAAAAACTTTATTGGCCGCTAAGATACAAAAAATCAATAACAAACAAACTTTTCCTATATCAAAATCATAGTTTTGTCTTGATTTTGTCATAAAATCTGATTTATTTATTAGAGAACATAAATAACTTCATAAGAGAGCAAAATTCCAAAATCGGTCATCACAGAAATCCTTTCTCAAAAGGTTTGGTCTTGCAATTGCGAAGCCAATAAAACTGACAGCCGTTTATGTGTTACAGTCCAACTCTGCAGCAAAATGTAAGAGATGGTATTTTGTAGTCACACAAAAAATGAGCAGAAAATCACGCAACCAGTTCAAGTATATTCTCAGACTACTCTGATGAATATAAAAAAGAGTCAGATTTCTCCAACTCTTTTATGCGCTTCAGGATGGGCTTGAACCAACGACCCCCTGATTAACAGTCAGGTGCTCTAACCAACTGAGCTACTGAAGCAAGTTTTTTTCTTTTAGCGGTGCAAAAGTACCTATAATTTTGAAATTAGCAATAACTTTGTAAGGAAAAATATTCATTTCGTGAAAAAAATTATAGGAATCGGCAATGCCTTGGTTGATGTCTTAGCTCGGATTGATTCGGATAAACCTCTGAAAGAACTGGGATTACCCATTGGTTCCATGCAGTTTATTTCAGTGGAACAGCAGAAAGAAGTCGAGATGGTTCTTGCAAGTCTTGATACGAATATTGCAGCAGGCGGATCTACTTCCAACACCATGAGAGGTGCGGCAATGCTTGGCATGGAAACGGCTTTCATTGGGAAAATAGGCTCAGATGAACTTGGTGAGAAACTCAGGGCAGCATTGGAGGTCCAGCATGTAAGGCCTCTGCTAGTGATGCAGGAGGGCATGCCCACAGGTATCGCCTCAGCATTCATCACTCCTGACGGGCAACGTACATTTGCCGACAATCTTGGAGCATCTGCTTTGCTGTCGCCAACAGACTTTCAGTCAGATATCCTGAATGGCTATGACACACTTTTCATGGAGGGATACATGGTCCAGAACCATGACTTGATTACCACAGTCCTGTCATGGGCGAAGGAGAGAGACATGACAACCTGCATTGATCTGGCCAGCTACAACGTGGTGTCTCAGGAGCGTGAATTCTTCCATAATCTTATTGAGCGTTACATCGACATCGTCTTTGCCAATGAGGACGAGAGTACCGCACTGACAGGGAAAAACGCCGAGAATGCTGCCAGAGAGATGTCCCAGATATGCCAGTTGGCTGTAGTGAAAATGGGTAGCAGAGGGGCTTGTGCCTTCGTAGACGGACAGTTGTTTACCTCTCCTGGTGTCCATGTGGATAACGTCATTGATACAACTGGTGCAGGTGACAGTTTTGCTGCCGCTTTCCTGTATGCTCTGTCACAAGGACAGGACATTGAGACCTGCCTTGCCACAGGTAATACCGTTGCTGCAGAAATGATACAACATATAGGTGCCACTATGCATGAAGCTATCTGGAAAGATATAAAGTCACGCATCCAATTTTAGTTTTCACCATGAGGAAGGTTTTATTCTATATTTTCTGCTGTTATGTTGCGTTCCCCGCATGCGGGCAAAAAAGCCATTCATACGAAGTAGGCAAGAATATTGATTTGTTCAGCCGTGTTTACCGCACCCTGGATGAATACTATGTTGATACCTTGCACGCAGAAAAACTGATACCCGATGCCATCCAGTATATGCTGGAAGGCTTGGACCCTTATACAGAATATATGTCGGCAGATGACACCCGCAACCTCCAGGCGATAACCACAGGCAAATACGCTGGCATCGGCGCAGTCATCAGATATTATAAGGACAAGGACCGCTGCATGATATATGAGCCTTATGAGAACATGCCTGCCGCTATAGCAGGTGTACGCAGTGGTGACATCATCATCTCTATCGGGGGGAAAGACACTGGCAAGAAGGGCAGCAAACCAACTGACGAATATACCACCAACATTAGCAACCAGCTCCGGGGAGACCCCAACACATCTTTTGTCCTGGAGGTTGAACGTCCTGGCACCAATGACACTTTGCGCTTTGAGATCCATCGTGCCAATATCTCCATGCCGGCAGTTCCCTACACGGCAATGTTGACCGACAGCATAGGTTTTATCAAACTCACCACATTCACCAGAGGCTGTGCCGACCATGTGCTGAAAGCGCTGAAAGACCTCAAGCAACAAGGAGCGAAATCGCTGATACTCGACTTGCGCGACAACGGTGGCGGCCTGGCCATCGAGGCAGTTGACCTGGTCAATTTATTTGTTCCCAAGCGAGAACTCATCCTGACCATGAAAGGCAAATACAAAAGTTCCAATGTAAAGTATTTCTCCCGCAACAAACCTGAAGACCTGCAGATTCCGCTGGTCGTACTTGTCAACGGACAATCGGCTTCCAGTTCTGAGATTACATGTGGTGCATTACAGGATCTGGACAGGGCCGTCATTATGGGCGAGCGCACCTACGGCAAGGGACTGGTGCAGCAACCCCACGAGTTACCTTACGGCGCCGTATTGAAACTGACTACAAGCCACTACTACATCCCTAGCGGACGTTGCATACAAGCCCTGGATTATTCGCGCCGTGGATCCTCAGGAGAAGCGTACCGTACACCCGACAGCCTGACACATGTCTTCAAGACAGTTGCCGGACGTGAGGTGCGTGACGGCGGGGGCATTGTTCCCGACATCAAGGTGGCAGCAGACTCGCTGCCGAACCTGATTTACTATCTCCGTGCAAGCGACAGGCTGCAAGACTACTGTACACAATATCGCAACCGTCATGACTCCATTACAGATGCCAGCACTTTCTGCATCAACGAACAGGACTTCGAGGATTTCAAGCAGTTTATCACCAAAAGTGACTTCACATATGACCGGCAAAGCTACAAAGCCCTTCAGGAACTGCGCAAACTGGCTCAACGTGAGGGGTATGGCGACAGCGCCACAGCTGAGTTTGATGCCCTGGAGAAGAAACTGTCACATGACATCAACTACGATTTCAACCATTGGAAGAAGGATATCATTCAGGAACTGAATGCAGAAATCTGCCTGAGATACTATTATCGCAAAGGTTACTATGCTTCAGCCTTACGCCACGACAAGGTCATCGACAGCGCCGTGAACCTGTTGCGGCATCCCGACCAATACAAGAAAATAATAAAGAAATGAGACACATCGCAAATTTCATCATTTCGGCAGCTTTAACATTCATGCTTGCCGCACCAGCTCAAGGAAGTGTCAAACTTCGTATCATTACCTTTGACATCATGAACATGGAAGAAGGGGAGTCGTATATGCCGTGGACAAGCAGAAGTACAGACATTTGCCTGAAGCTGCATAAAATCAATGCTGACATCATGGGCCTTCAGGATGTTGACTCTCTCCAATTGAGCGATTTGTCACAGGGACTTCCTGAATACAAAGCTGTTGCAGAGAAAGGCTCTCCAGTTTTCAAGCATCAGCACACAAATCCCATCTTATATAACAGCTCTATTCTGAAACTGGTTGACAGCGGCACATTCTATATTGCCGAGACTCCCGAAGAACCAGGAAACAGTTGGGAATCAGAGCATGCCAGTACTGTTTGCTGGGCTATGTTCCAACACATCAAGACTGGAGAGAGTTTTCTTGTTGCAAATACGCTGTGGGACCACATCGGGGACAATTATTACCAGGAGGCGGCCATCCTGACAAAAATACAGTTAAGCAAAATGACCAACAAGACCCCGGTTATCCTTATGGGCAATTTCGGGAAAAACTCTGAGAATATTTTTTATTCCACCTTGCTCTCCCGTGTCTTTCCTGTCCAAGATTGCTGGCAGACGGCAAAGAAACGCATGGGGAACAGCACTGTAAACTATCTTGGGAAAGCAGATGATGAAAGTAATCAGGTATGCAATTTCATTTTTGCCTCACCTGTATTCAAAATAAAAAGGATGTCTGTCATCAGCTCTAAGCAAGGCGACTATTATCTCTCTGATTACAATATACTTCTTGGCGAGATGGTTTTCCAATAAACCTTAACAAGAAAAACTGTCATCTGCTCTATAGTGCCAGAACTCTGCACCCAACGCCTTTTCAACACATGGAGTGAAGTGCTCTGCTATCTGGGGTGCCCTTACACCAGAGCCTAATATCATCGGCGAATGCTCCACATGAGCCTCATCCCACAAGCCTTCATCAAGAAAACTCTGCAAAAGGGTTGGCCCGCCCTCAACCAGCAGGGCCTGGATGTCCATCTTCTTTAATACGGGCAATAGACTACCAAGGACTGACGCGGAAAAATCAGCCTTGTGGAAGACATATTTGCCCTGCTCTGCCCTTACTGCATTGTCGCTTTCCCCAACGATGAGCGTTGGCGTAAATCCATCAAAAATATGGAGCGATGAAGGAAGGGAACCTTTTCTGTCAAGCACAACACGCAATGGTTGAGGTCCTTCCATCATTCTTGCCGTTAACTGAGGATTATCCTGTATAGCGGTTCTTGTGCCTATCATAATAGCCTGATGCCGCAAACGCAAGGCATGGACACGCAACAATGAGCGGGAAGTGGACAGCTTTACTGGTGTGCCGCCGTCTCTTAGGAAATCCACAAATCCGTCCTGACTCTGTGCCCACTTCAATGTGACATAAGGACGGTTCTTTAACTGGCACACCAAAAAGTGGGAAACAAGTTCCCTGCATTCTTTCTCCAACACGCCTACAGTAACGTCTATACCCGCTTCGCGCATCATGCGAATTCCTTCACCATCTACTTCCGAGAAAGGATCGACAACACCCACAAACACCTTCCTAACCCCTTTCTCAATAATGAGCCGGGCACACGGCGGCGTACGGCCATAATGGGCGCAAGGCTCCAAAGTAACATACATCTTGGAATGAGCAAGCAAATCGGGCCTTTTGACAGAAGCAAAAGCATTTACCTCAGCATGGGCTTCTCCACACCTGCGATGCCAGCCCTCGCCGATGATCCTGCCTTCATGCACAATAACGGCACCAACAATGGGATTGGGAGGCGCTCCGTAAATTCCATTCCTTGCCAGTTGTATGGCACGGCTCATCCAACGCTCGTCTTCGGTCATAGTAAATCTCTATTATGTGCAAAAGTAGGAAAAACAACGGAAAAGTAGTACTTTTGTAATGAAAGAATAACCAGACAACACGGTGAATATTATCGCAGACATACGAAAAGCCATTTCGCCGCCCTATCCCCGGCATGAGGCAGAGGCGATTGCACGTATTGTAGTTGAAGATGTGTTTGGCGTTACGCTTTTGGATTGTCTCTCCAATAACGTCATCCTCTCTCCCACCCAGCAGAGGCAGATGGAGGATATCATCGCAAGGCTTCAGCAGGGAGAGCCTATTCAATATATCATAGGTGAGACCACCTTTTGCGGACATCAGTTTCAAGTCACCCCGGCGGTACTTATACCGAGACCTGAAACCGAAGACATGATCTCCTTGATTCTCAACGACATTACCGACCCTTCCTGCGAATTATCTGTGTGTGATGCAGGTACAGGCAGTGGTTGTATAGCAATCTCTCTTCAGAAAGCACTACCCCAGAGCCATGTGTCAGCACTGGACATTTCCCGTGAAGCACTTGAGGTGGCACAAGGCAACGCTGTCAGGAATCAGGCGGCGATACATTTCACCCAGGCAGACATTCTCGATATCGGTACCCTGCCCCAGGGACAATGGGACCTCATTGTCAGCAATCCCCCTTATGTCACAAACTGCGAAAAAGCAGAGATGGCCGTCCACGTCAAATGCCACGAGCCTTCAAAGGCTCTTTTTGTGCCTGATGACAACGCTCTCGTTTTCTATACAGCCCTCGCCAGATGGGCGCATAAAACGCTGAGTCCTCAGGGTACCATCTATTGTGAATTAAATAGTATACTGGCTGCAGAGACCGAGCAAGTGTTCCGCCATGAGGGCTTTACTCACACCTCGCTCCACTTAGACAGATATAACAACTACCGCTTTATACGATGCAAAAGATAAACCACATACCTACTGCTGACGAGGCATACAACAAATACTCTGCCCTATGTGCCCGTCAGGAATGCTGCCGCCACGACTTGGCTGAGAAGATGGTCCGGAAAGGTATGTCCGAGCAGGCTATAGCCACAGTACTCGAACAACTGACTTCAGAAGGATTTATTGACGAGGAACGTTTCTGTCGCGCTTTTATTCACGACAAACTGCATTTCTCCAAATGGGGGAAAATACGTCTAAGAACAGAATTACGCATGCGCCGCATTGCCCACGAAACCATTGAGCAATGCCTTCGGGAAATAGACGATGAAGACTATATGGACATTTTGAAGGAGTTACTGCAAGCCTACACCCCAACAGTCACCGCCAAGTCGTCATACGAAATGCAATGCAAAATTGTACGTTTTGCCTATCAGCACGGATTTGAGCAAGCCCTGTCGCTTCCTCTTGCCGAGTCATTGGCAGGACAACTTTAAGGCACATTTATGACAATGCACTTATTCTCCTCGTTTTTGTCCCTCACTGGCAAATGTGCCGTCTGCCAGAATCCGTTGCGCAAAGAAGAACACGACATCTGTACAGGCTGCCTCTCACAACTCCCCATGACCAATCTTTCCGACCATGAGGAAAACATTCTGGAGAAACACTTCTGGGGACATATCCCTATCGTCCGAGCCTCATCTTTATTCATCTATCACAAAGGAGCTGACAGTCATCTCCTGCTCCGTCGGTTGAAATACATGCATCAGAGTTCTATTGGCATCACCCTGGGACGCATCATGGCAACTTATCTGCAAGATACAGCTTTCTTCGATGAAATCGACATGATAGTGCCCGTACCCCTGGCAAAGGAAAGGCTGAGGAAGCGAGGTTACAACCAATCGGCTTTTCTGGCCGAAGGCATTCATGAAATAACACAACTGCCTGTTGTTTCAAAAGGCATTTCAAGGATAGTCTCCAATAAAACCCAGACCAGCATGAGCTACACCGAGCGTTTTCATAACGTAGAAGGCATCTTCAAGGTGGAGTCGCCCGAACGCTTTTACAACAAGCACATCCTGATAGTTGATGACGTCGTCACCAGCACCGCGACAATTGTCTCTCTGGCAAATACGTTTGAGAAAAACAAGGATACCCATTTTAGTATCCTGACTTTAGCGATGTCATCATCCATAACCGAAATCCCTTATTACAAAGAAGACAACAGGGAGGATATGGAGAATCAAGAGGATGAAATATTCATGCCTGAATCCTGACACTTCTTACACTATTCTCCGCCATTCAGCACCTCGCTGGCGAAAGAATCATCCCCACGAAAACAATTATGGTTTTTGCTGAAGCTGGATAACCGTCGAGACCCCAGACACACTTTTAAGTTTCAGATTGGCCGTACGCGCAGAACCTGTCTCGTTTCTCTCGCATGTAATAGTGATTTCTGTATGACCGGCATCAAAGGTAGTGGAGTCGGGTACTGCCCATGTAGCATCACTGCTCAGCGAGCCGACATTATAGAAGGTAAAGGCAATTGAGGCCGAAGTTTCATCTCTGTCAATAACTTTGGTAAAAGTTGCCTTGACGTTCTCAGGCTGTTCTGAGTCGGTATAAATTCCTACCGGGTCCTCTATATTCAGCCAGTTGGTCTGCATGAAATAATGTGACACACCTTTGCCGTTGCTGAGAACTTGCAAAAAACCTGCGCGGGGCTTATCCGTGATGTTCTCGCTGAAATAAACCGGCAAAGGTTTGAAATAATAACCCTCCTTGCCTACTCTGCCTGACATATCAAAGGGATCCATTGAGAACCAGTTTGCACTGCATGTAGCCTCCCAGTCCCTTGTAGAATAAATCGTTATGGTGTCCACAGTCTGGTCGGCATAAATCACATGATATCCTGCGACGACAGGATACACAGCCAGCGTCTCATACTCGTTGCTTGACTCTGTACACGATACTAAACCGGCAGCTACCGCCATCAGCACAAATAAACTTCTTACTTTTGTCATCGAATCAGTTTTTGAAATATGGAACAAAGTTACGATTAAACAGGCGAAGAGCAAAAGGAACTTGTTCATTTTTTCTTCCAGGCGTGAGAAACCCGTCTAAAGTTAACGTGAGTTTGACGAAATCAGAACAGTGCAGGCTGTGTCGTTTTTTTTCACTTTTCCAAGAGAAAGCAATTCCACTGGCCTGTTTCCCTTTTGTCTCAAAGATCAACATGGTTGCAGCTCGTTAAGGAAGATTAATTTTGTCCTTTAAAAAGGATATTATACCTTTGTATATAATTTGATTGAAAATGAAAACAGTTCTTATAGCATTAATACTTCTGTCGTCAAGCATATATGCCCTGTCGGCTTCCAAGACAACAAAATCCGTTCTCAACAAAGAGTATGTCAAGGCTCTGGGATTTGACGGGCAGAAATTTACCAAAGAGTCATCTGGTGTATGGACGCTTGGTAACGGGGTGAAAATATACAGCACAGATGCCTACGGAAGTAAAATCAGAGGTTATGCAGGACCTACCCCCCTCTTCATCGCCGTGAGCAGCAAAGGCAAAATCATCAGTATTGTGGCAGCACCAAATGTAGAGACACCAGAGTATTTCGACCAGGTGCTTCAAAGCAAGCTGCTAACCCAGTGGAACGGCAAGACTCTGACAGAAGCCTCCACTCTCAAACCTGATATCGTCACTGGAGCCACATATAGCAGCTATGCTGTTATCCGCACCGTCAATGCCACTGCCAAGCAGCTCTCCACCAAGAAATAAACTTCCCTGTAAATGCCTACAGGAGACAGATTCCCCCATTACTTCATTATTTAAACACGACACAAAAGAAATATACAATGGCTTTTTCTGATAAGTTTGTCAGCCGCGGCGACTTTAACTTCTCACTCGTGGCAAGTTATTTTGTCACATGGTTCATTGCATTGTCCCAAACCATGTTTTCCTTCTATGTGTTAGGACGCCTGCTGTTTTACTATCTGTTATGGGCAGTTATCTTCATAGTCTTGCTGGCAATTCTGGAAAAGATAAAGGGACATTCCCTTTTCGGAAACAAATCGCTGGTCTATTTTCCCTGGGGGACAGCGGTAATTATCTCCGTTGTTCTTTCCCTGATGATTGGCATATCCTATGCTTTTACCGGAAATACAGCATTGACTCCCCTGCGCCTGGCAACACTCATAGCAGGCTTCCTCGGTGGTGTCGCTATAATAATGTGGTATCTCCACACCTTGGTCTCAAAGTAGATTCCCCATAACCCGAACCATACCATAATTAATATGAAAGTCCTATCCGAACAACTCATACGCAATCTGAACATATCACCTGTCACCTGCATAGAATGGGTAAAAGAGAGCCTCGCCATGAAATCCGCATCGGAACTGCCTGTAAAGATGTCAGTTCATCCTGGAGAAGGAGAGTTTTTTACCACTATGCCATGTCTCCTGCCACCGCCTGATGGAGAAAATCCGTATCAAGGCACTTTCCGCAGGCAGTATTTCGGAGTCAAGGTTGTTCACCGGCTCTTGGATGCCGTCCCGAGTTTAGGCAGCAAACTGCTCCTGTATGATGCCAGGACAGGAGAACTGCTGGCCTTGATTGATGCCGACTGGATTACAGCGATGCGTACTGGTGCTCTTGCCGCCGCAGCGTCAAAAGCCTTACGGAAACAGCATGCCAAAACCTATGGATTCATGGGATTAGGCAATACCGCAAGGGCAGCGCTAACATGCATTCTGGAGCAAGAGCCAGAGATGCTGTTCCACGTCAAATTACTCAGATACAAACATTACGAGGATGATTTCTGCAAACGCTTTGAAGCATACAGCAACGTGTCCTTCTCGTTTACAGACGACGTCAGGGAACTGGTGCAATCCTCCGATGTGTTCTTCAGCTGTATTACACATGCCACCGGCAACATAGTTGAGGATATTTCATGTTTCAGGCCGGGCATAACCCTTATACCTATTCATACACAAGGGTTTATGAATTGCGACACCGTCTTTGACCGCATATTGGGTGACGACACAAAGCATGTAAGCGGTTTCCGGTATTTTAACCAGTTTCGGGACTATAATGAAATAGGCGAAGTGTTTGCCGGACGTGATCCCGGAAGGACTTCCGACAATCAGCGCATCATACAATACAGCTATGGCTTAGCTATACACGATATCGTTTTTGCGGCTAAGATTTTTGAGCAAGTCGAAAAACAGGACATGCCACAACTGGAACTGTATCAAGAAACCAGGAAGTTCTGGCTCTGACTTTCTCTCCCTGCAAAGAAGAGAGTGCCAGGCCCACTAAGCCCACTGAGCCAGACCCTTTCCCCATTAGACCTATCAATCCTTTTAAGAGAGATTTTGTGTTAAATCAGCAAAAAAAGAGGGACGCACAAGGCGTCCCTCACAACATATTGTTTTGGTTACGTATTTTTTAGAAATTGTAATATACACCAAAAGTCAAGTTGTTGCCGTCTAAACTCAGACCAAAGCCATCTCTACCAAATGCCTGTGCACCAGCATCAGATTTTCTCCAACCGAGGAAACCAACATGGGTAACAAAGCTTAACTTGTCTGTCAAGTTTACAGCAACACCAGGTTTCAAACCTACTGACCATGCGTTAGCTGCGTCAAAACCCTTAATTTTGCCTGTATGGAAACCAAAGCCACCGTCAACGAATACGTTAACCTTGTCAGCCTTCAAGAATGTGTAACGAAGATAAGGAGCTACCTCCAGGGCATTCCACTTCACACCATTATTATACTGGTATTGCCAACCTATTACAGTTCCGATAGCCAGATTGTCGCTCAAAGTGTATCCAATTTCAGGAAGGATTGATACATTTGTGGTGTTGGCATTATAATTTCTCCATGCACCAATTTCACCTCCTACGTAAATCTGAGCACTTGCAGTTAATGACATTACTGCGATTACTACAACTAATAAAATCTTTTTCATGATTATAAATTATTTAGTTAAACAATTTATCCTCTGCCTTTTACAGCTAAAGGACGATGATTTTTTCGCCGCAAAGGTATTATTTATTTCTGAACTGACATATAAAATAGGAAAAAAATAACAGACTTTGAGTAAAAAAGAATGTTTTCCCATTCGTTTTTGGGTAAATATGAGATTTATTTGGCTCACCAGTAAAAATCCTGTGTTTATCCGTAAAATCATTGATAACCCTAGAGGAAGAAGTCGACATCAATTACCCCTCTAAGCTGAGCCCCGGAAATGCTTTATCTTAGAGTTCAGTGATTCCGCAGAGGCATTAGTAGCACGATTAAGGAAGCAGTTAAGGACTTCATCTTCCCTGTCGCGTATAATGTCAACAGCTATATGCTCAGGCATCGAGATACATTCCCACAGCAGGATGTACTCATCAAGAAACAATAAAAAAAGCGCTCCCAAATTGGGAAGCGCTTTTTTTTATCTTAACAGATGATTAAAGAGCGAACTTGTAACCAAGAGTAATAGAGATAGTGCTGTTACGTCCCTTGTCTGCATTCTTAACGAGCTTAGTAACACCGATGTTGTAACGAGCATCTAAGACGAATTTCTGATACTCATAAGACAAACCTACAGGAATAGACAAGTTAAAACTCTTAATATCGTTTATAGTTTGAGTATTTCCATCAAAAGAAGCCTTGTGACGTACGTTAAATGCAGGCTGCACACCAGCCTTGATAGCAAAACCTTTGACTGGATAGAACTGAGCCAAGATGGGGATGTTGATGTAATCCAGATTGAATTTCAGGCTCTTGTCAGTCCCTGCCCAATCATTGTATTTGCATCCTTCCATAGAATACAAAGCACCAAAAGCGAGACCAAAGTTCTCAGCGAGACCATACTCAGCCTCAACACCAGCAACAAGGCCCACCTTCATCTTCTGGTTACCATCACCTGTAATTGTGGAGAGATTAATACCAGCCTTAGGCTGCAGGGTAATCTGACCAACTTCGTTCTGAGCACTTGCAGTTAATGACATTACTGCAATTACTGCAACTAAAAAAATCTTTTTCATGATTATAAATTATTTAGTTAAACAATTTATCCTCTGCCTTTTATAGCTAAAGGACGATGATTATTTTCGCTGTAAAGGTATTATTAATTTTTGAACTGACATATAAAATAAGAAAAAAAATAACAAAATTTGAGAAAAAAAGAATGTTTTTTCATTCTTCTTGGGGTAAATACGAGATTTATTATCTATATTCAAACCTGTTTATTACGTTTTTGCCTCGCTTCGGGTCCACAAATCCTACCGACTACAGCATCCCCCAACAAATGCAAAAAAAAGAGTGTGCCACGAGGCACACTCAAAATTATTTACACAAAAAATTAAAATATTATTTCAAACCTAACTTGGTTTTAAGCTCAGAAGTAATATCTGTACTCAGTTTTTCGCTGATAAATGGTATTCCTGCTGTCACATCCATAATATAGACATAGCCACCAGCATCACCAATTGCCTTAACAGCATTCTTGACTTTGTCTGCTATAAGCTGCATTTTCTCTGCGGAAGCTTTCTGAAGAGCCTGCTGATCATCCTGACCAGTTTGCTGGATACGGGCATTCAACTCTTGCAACTGCTGCTCATGACGCTGCTTGATATTATCGGGAAGAGAGTCCTTTCTGCTTTCATAATCCTGATACTTGCGGGTAAACTCGTCCTGCATAGCCTTAATCTCATCCTCATATTGTTTCTGCAATTTCTCCAGTTCCGCCTGAGCAGTTTTATATTCAGGCATAGACTGTATGAGTTCTGCAGAATTAAAGTGACCAAATTTCTGTGCACAAAGGCTGATTGGTGCAAAAAACAGCACCATAATTAATAATTTCTTCATATTCATAATAATATTTTATTCTCAGTTTTAACTAATACGAGTGCAAAAGTAAGGTTATTATTTGGAATAACCTAATTTTCCGAGCACTTCATTTGAAATATCAGCTGCCGGAGAAGCAAAAATAATACCATTATCGCTTGCCCTGTCAAGAACGAGCTGGTAGCCACGCTGCTCAGCAACTGTCTTGACGGCAGTATATATTTCATCCTGAATAGGACCTATAAGGCTCTCGCGTTTCTTGTACAATTCGCCTTCAGGAGAAAAATACTTCTTCTTCAAGTCACTGGCTTCTTTTTCTTTCTTCAGTATTTCCTCTTCCTTGGCTTTTTTCTGCTCAGCACTGAGGAAAACACTCTCATTCTGATAGTTATCATACAAAGTCTTTGCCTGCTTGTTCAGGGCTTCTACTTCTGCCTGCCATTTCTTGGAAGTCTGGTTCAACTGCTCGTTAGCACGCTCATATGCGGGAATATTCTTCAGAATATATTCCATATCTACCAAAGCAAACTTCTGGGCCACAGAAGGTAATGCTGCAAACACAAACAGCAATAATGCTATAAAACTTTTCTTTTTCATAATCTTGTATGTTTATTATGTGATTATTCGTAACTATAGTTCCCTACCTATCATAAAGTGGAAATTGCTTCCAGCCTCTGCTCTCGTACCATTGACCTTGTCGAAACCATAAGCCCAGTCAATTCCCATCAAACCTATCATTGGCAGCCACAGACGTACTCCCACTCCGACAGAACGTTTCATGTCAAAGGGATTGAACTTGCTACAACGTGTCCAGACATTTCCACCCTCCATGAAAGCCAGAGCATAGATACTTGTCTGCTCCAACATCAAAGGATAGCGCAACTCAAGTACCATACGGCTGTAAGCATAACCCTCAGAGCCATAGGGCGTAAGAGCTCCATTCTCATAGCCACGAAGTGCCACCATCTCCTGGGCATAGCCGGTAGTATATCCAGACATACCATCACCACCCATATAGTAGGTCTCAAACGGCGAACGCTTATTGCGGTTATAGTATCCGAGAAGTCCGAATTCCGTTCTTGTCATCAACACAGGGGTCTTCTTGATATTGGCAAGAGAGGTATAAGTCTTCAGGGAGTATTTCCATTTATGATATTCTATCCAGCGGAATTTCTTCTGCATCTCGTCCATGTATGTCGAACTTCTGGCATTGTTTGCCAAAGAAGCATAATCTATGCCATCCCACATGGAGAATGGTGGTGTGGCTGTAACAGACAAGGCAAACTCTGAACCGCTTCGCGGGAAGAAATTCTGGTCGGCAGAATTGCGTTGTAACGACAATGTGAGATTAATATTATTACAATTACCGTCACTCATTATAAAATACGACCAATTGCGCAACATATAACGGGAATAAGACAGTATCGCTGTAACAGTGAAATAGTCATCTGGCCAGTGAAGGCGTTTTCCCCATCCAATGCTACCACCAAACATCTTGACATATTTGTCAGGGTCATAATAGTTAGCATAGTTGTAGCCTGTTGAGCCATAACCCATCATACTCTGATAGTAGTAATTGTAGTAATTATTGTTATAGAAATTACTGTTCACATCTGTCTGCTTGGAATAGAACATGGATATGGACAGGCTGTTAGGACGACGTCCGCCAAACCAGGGGTCTTCAAAAGACATGCTATACTGCTGGTAATAGGTACCATTTGTCTGCGCCCTGAGCTCAATGCTCTGCCCCATGCCTTGAGGCAGGAACATGCGGTGACGCTGATCTTTCTTGAAGATATTCTGAAGGGCAAAATTCGTGAACTTCACGCCGACACTACCCGTAATACCTACAATGCCATATCCTGCTGACAGTTCCAACTGGTCACTGCTTTTCGGCACAAGTTTATAGGTAATATCCACCGTTCCGTCTTCTACATGCGGCTGAATATCGGGAACCATACTTTCTGGGTCCCAATGTCCCATCTGGGCCAAATCCTGCAGGGAACGCTTAATGGCCTCACGATTGAACAAATCTCCCGGCTTGGTACGCAGTTCACGACGGATAACCTCATCGAAGACCCGCTCATTGCCTGCTATCTTTATGCGGCCGAGATGACCTTGCTGTCCCTCAACGACACGAATCTCAAGATCTATGGAGTCGCCAACAACATTGGTTTCCACAGGGGTCAGACGACTAAACACATAGCCGTTATTATAATACTGATTGGCTATAGCATCATCATCTCCTGTCAGACGTTTCTCCAAAAGTGTCTGATTATAAACATCACCCTTATGCATGGTCAGCACCCTTTCCATAGCATCTGTGGTATAAACGGTATTGCCCACCCAGGTGATATTACGCACATAATACTTGGAACCCTCATCAATTGTCATGTGGACATCCACATGCTTCTCATCATACTGGGTCACAGTATCGTAGGTGATATAAGCATCACGGTATCCCCACTCATTGAACTTTTTAATCACATTATCCTTATCAGCTGCGTATTTCTCATCCACAAACTTCTTTGAACGGAAAAAATTGGCAAGGCGGTTAACCTCCTTTGTCTTTGACAGAGCTTTCTTCACTCCTTTTACACGACTAGGATCAACACCTGTAAGATATATCTTATGGACCTTAATCTTACTGTGCTTGTCTATGTTAACATCTACCTTGACATAATTCTTCTTCTCCGGGTCATCTGTCCTAACAATATCAATGGTCGCATTCTTGAAGCCTTTTTCATCAAAATAATTCTTAATGACAATCTTAGCACGGTCAATCATGTTGACGCTAATCTGATTGTCTTTCTTCAAACCACATTTTGCCTCCAAATCCTCACGCTCAGTCTTCTTAACACCATAGAAATTCAATGAGGATATGCGAGGCAATGCTGTAAGGTAGATATGCAGGTAAATTTTGTTTCCCTTGATGCTGTCTGCTGTAATAGACACGTCAGAGAACAGTCCCTGTTCCCAGAATCTATTGATAGCCTGCGTAATGGCATTGTCTGCCTTGGGAAAAGAAATAGTCTGACCACGATACAGACCGGATATTCCTAACAATACACTTTCATCATACTCCTTGACACCGTCAATAACCACGCCATCCAAAATGTAGTCAACAGGTGAAGAGGAGTATTCAATCTTCGGGTTTACCTTGACTACCTCATCCTGGGCTTTAAGCGCTGGAAGCAACAGAATAACTGATATGAATATAAATAATAATCTCTGGTGCATTGTCTAACAAAAATTAACTCTTACTTACCTGTTCACTGGTCTTTCCGAAACGGCGCTCACGATGCTGATAATCAAGTACTGCCTTGCATAAGTCTTCCCCGCCGAAATCAGGCCAGTAGGTATCACAAAAATATAACTCCGAATATGCGCTCTGCCACAAGAGGTAGTTGCTAAGCCTTTGTTCTCCTCCCGTACGGATAAGCAACTCTGGATCTGGCATGAAATTGGTCACCAGATGAGAAGAAATGTCTTTCTCGGTGATATCATTGGCATTCAGTTTTCCATCCTTTACCTCCTGGGCTATTTCCTGCATGGCTTTTGTAATTTCCCAACGGGATGAATAACTGAAAGCAGAAATCACTGTCATATTGGTATTATTCTTCGTATCATCAATAACTTGATTGATATGAGCCATCACCTCTGGAGGCACACGGGAGAAATCTCCGATGCATTGTAATTTGACATTGTTCTCCATGAAGATATCTTTTGTCAGACTTGTCAGCACCAAGCCCATCAGCGTCGAGACTTCCTCTACTGGACGATTCCAGTTCTCTGTGGAAAAAGTATATAGTGTAAGATATTTTATACCTATACGTACTGCTTCCGCTGTTACCTCACGGATAGAGTCGGCACCTTTCTGATGTCCTTCACTCCGGGTCAACCCGCGTTCCTTCGCCCATCGCCCATTACCATCCATGATGATAGCCACATGCTTGGGGATACGATTCTTGTCTAACTGTTCTTTATATGTCATCTGTAAAGGAATTATCTTGTTATCAATCTGCTTTATTACAAGTTGGACATATTGGCGCAAAGCTATATGTCAGTGTTATCATTGTTGTACAATAACTGTCTTTATTCTTAAATGCCTCAGAGGTTATGCCTTGTGGATCGGGCAAGTTGTCCAATTTATCCGACAGACTGAAATGCATTGCCCAATCAAACGCCAGGTTCACCCTTTTCCCTAAACGATACTTCACACCAAAGCCAACAGGAATATTTGCCGTTAACTTCTTTGAGGCAGTGGCATAAGTTCCACCTATGCCAAACTGCAGGAAAGGGGTCAGGCGCTTGTATCCCATGTAACCGCCGTAATATCCGTATGGCCAGAAATTTAGCTCGTACATACAATTCAGATCTATTAAAGAACCTGAGAAATTATATATATACGGCGACGTACTGACTGTGCCGCTGTTAACATCCTGGGGAATAAAATCGTCATTGACCTTACCAGAGCCTTTTACACCAGCATAGTTTGCCTGCAATTTCAAGACATTATGATGATCAAACAGATAACGCCACAGGGCTGTAGCGGCCACTTTTTGATTCTTGAAGAGAGATGAATTAACATCACCCAGATAGGAAGAAGTTCCCAGTCCGCCTCCGATTTCCATACGGAACTCAGCGTCATCCTGCGCATATATCCTATGGCATGTAAGAGTCGCCAGCAGAATGCCCATGACTAATAAAACCCTTCCTTTCAATATCATTCCGTGAATATCGTTTGATTAGTTTTAAAGCCCAGTCTGTTGATCCGGCCGCGCCATACATCGCCCGAACCGCCACAGATTATCCACATATACTTGTTTTCATCCATCACCCAACTGAAATTGTCAGCTGCCATCGAGAGGGGGTGTTGATATGCCAGGCGTTGGGGCTTCCATGTACGACCCGAGTCATAACTGATGTTGAATAACGACAGTGTATCACCTTCTATGCCCAAAGCAAACAGTTTGGAATCATAGGACAAAACCTGGGTGCCAGGATATGACGGATAGGGATAGGCTTTATCCGTATCAAACATATACAAACTCCATGGCTCAGTGTTATCTCCCTTATTGTCAATTACTTTTCTCCACTCCACATTGCCATTGGCATTTGTGCCACCGCAGATGACATACTCAAAATCACCATTAAAGGTCATCTGTGACCATGTTGAGGTAAAACCAGATACCGGAAGCTTTTCTGCATCACTCTCTATATCATCCAATTCCCAGCTGATAGCGTCACCTGATTTATATATATTACCATCTTTCATGGCAAACATCATCGAACTGCCTGAGGCAATAAGAGCATCTGCTGTAAACGAAGTAGACACTGATGTCCACACACTTCCGTTGGAAGAAGTTTTTAAGACACCTTCTTCCAGAGTATAGAAATTGCCTTTGAACAACTGGAGGCTCTCTGGATTGAAATTATTGACCGACAAATTCACCGATGTCCAATCCGTACCAGAATCCGTAGAAGTTGTTAGGAGCACAGGAGCATTATTCGCAATTGCAAAGACGTAAATCATACCTTCTTTGCAGAATGCTCGCTGAGATGTAATGCCACGCATAGTTTCATTTGAACTTGTCACTTTGCTCCACACAAAAGCTTCAGGATTGACCTTATGCACATTGACATTAACTGTATAGGTTCTTTTGCCTAAACCTGAATAGGAATAGCATGTAAATACACGAGGATGAGTAAAGTCCACTGTATCACTTATGGCAAATACTGTATCTGTGCCATTGTCGAGACGATAAGCCAGGATACCATCATGAGAAATAGTAGAGAAAACCACCTTGTCAACTCTCGTGCCTAAAGGCAATGAATCAGGATTATAGATTTCACCCTTATACTGATCCACATACAATGGATACATACTACCCGAAAATGTTGTCATATATGTAGAGTCTGTACCTCTAGAAGTAGTTATATGCGACTCTCGGAGCAATGTCCCTAATGTCATATATGTAATTGCACAATGATTTCCATCATAACTCGTTGTCGTAGAGGAATCTATATTACACGAAGTTAGTCCTGATGATATAAGCATTGACAAGATTGTGACAACTATAGATAGTTTCTTCATATTTACGTCATTCACGATAAGATATATTAGATACAAAAATACTGACTTTTCGGCAAAACTTCTTTATAATTAAGTTATTTTATACAAAAAAAGTCTAATATTTTCACTTCTTAAGCCCCTTGAAAAAGAATTTGTTATTCCGACAAATCGTCTTCCTCTTGAATCTGTTGTTCTTGATTGTCAGTTTGGTCGGCATCCTCATCCTGATTACCAAATTCATCATCAATATTGACATCCTGCGAAGCATCTGTCTGTTCAATTTCTTGGGTAGGACCAAACTCTTCACTAGTCCCCAGAGGGCGGTTACGCAGATACATGAAAAAAATGAAGGACAAAAGTAGTATACAAAGAACTGTCACAATCAGGACAGAATGACGAGACGAGGATTTCCTTGCTGAGACTTTATCAATCTCATCCTCAAGAGGATCCTTCGCCTGCTTCCTAAAATCAAGACGACATCCACATTCTGGGCAAACCCTGTTCATATCAGATATCGTCGCACCACACGAAGGACATTGCATCATGTTAACAGGAGGACCTGAATAATCAGAGCTTAAGCGGGTGCCACAGTCAGGGCATATTTTCTCTTCCTCTCTGAGTATCTTTCCACACTTAGGGCAACGAACTACAACCGTTTCATGTATCTTCTCGTTATCGCTGCCATTTAATGACTCCTCCGTATCGGGTTCGGAGATCAGGTTCGCACCACATTTCATGCAATAGTTATCTTCAGCAGAAACAAAGGCATGGCATACAGGGCATTCTTTCCTGGATTCAACCTTATTTCCGCATTCTGGACAGAAGCGTGCGCCATCTGGCAAAACAGCACCACAATGTATACATTTCATATCGAAAATATTTTTGCAAAAATAATAATTCCCTGCAAAAATATATCTTAATGAATCCTAAATATAGTTTAGAATAGTATAAGACAAGTGGAAAAGATTTCTCCACCAGAATTAGCAGGTCCGTCAAGTCACAAAAAAAAGAGGTCCCCCGGGCATAATCCGGGGGACCTCGGCAAAAAACGGCGGCGACCTACTCTCCCACTTTC
>ONKB01000062.1 GCA_900318305.1 uncultured Prevotellaceae bacterium
CTGCAGACTCTTGCAGCCGCGGAAAGCCTCTTCCTTAATGCTTCTCACGGAATACGGTATGTCCACCGACTTCAGGCTCGTGCAGTTCTGGAAGGTATGGGCCTTTATCTCACCAAGCACACGGCTGAACTCTACCGTCCCCAGGCTGGTGCAACCATAGAAGGCATACGCCCCAATGCTTTTCAGCGAGTCGGGGATACTGACTGCCTTGAGGCTGACGCATTGGGCAAACGCATAATCGCCTATGCTCCTGAGTGAGTCGGACAGTGTCACTGTCTTCAGCTTTGTGCAGCCGTACATGGCCATATTGCCCAAGAACCACACTTTTTGCGGAAAGACAATGGAGGACAGCGAACTGCACCCATGGAAAGCTTTGTCATTCACCAAGATTAAGTTGCTGCCTAACGTGACAGAAAGCAGGTTGAAGCAGCTCATAAACGCCATGCTGCCTATTTCCAGGACTCTTTCTTGCAGATAAACAGCAGGAACATTCACAGAATTCGTCGCAATTGGATTGGAAACACCCGATACCATTGTCCAGCTACGTTCGCCTTCAAAAACCACGTTGTCGTAATATGGACACTGCCAATAACTGGTCCTGCCATATATTATATCAGACGAATATCCTGACACACAAATATTTACAAGCAGAAAGATAATCCAGATATCTCTAACATATTGTCTCATAAGCAGAGGTTTATAATTCATCCTTGCAAAGTTAACTTATTATTCTTGAATTCAGTACAAAATGTGTCAGAAAAGTTCATCAAAATTTTCATAATTTTCCATGTAATTAAGAAAAAAACATTGTATTGGATTTTTTTGTTTGTTTGGTTGGATTATTAAAAAAAAATTTGATAACTTTGCAAAAATTAAAAAAACGAAAACATGAAAAAAGCAATTACTACCCTAACATTATTGTTTTGGGGGATTTTCAGTACCAACGCACAAACTTTGTTAGACCTGGAAGGTATTCCGACATATCTTGCAGGTCAGTCTTGTACTGCTCTTTACAACCAGGATGTAACTGGAAGCTATGATGGTGACAGAGGAACATGGATAGGACAAATCAACCGTTCATTCTTGCCGACGCTCGTTGAAACAGAATACGTAAACAATCCGGAAGAAGGTTCACCTCTCTATGGTATACTTGTTCTGGTACCCGATGCAAATAATAGCCTCTATCATCTCCATGATTTAGGATTGTTTTTCCCCTATTCCTCAGGAGGAGACGGATGGCTATATTATGACGGAACCGGCATCTTCCAATATCTGCAGGACCCGATACTTGATTTAGGAGAGGATGAGGAGATTCCTGATGATTATATCTACGGGGCATATCTCCAATGCGGTGTCTATGAATTAGGGTTATCAAGTGCTCCGCCAACTATCCGACTCGTTATTTATAGATTTGGCGAATAAAGCTATTAGATGCAATGACAAAAGTTATTGTTATCATAGTGTTTTTCTTGTCCATAGGCATCCAGACGGCCTGCGCATGGGATTTCTGTGTCCCCAACGAGGATGACATCATGCTGTACTACAACGTGGTGGACGAAGACGAGTTGAGCTGTGAGGTGGCACAGAATGAGGACGTTATCTGGAACTGCCAAGAACTAAGGATTCCCGAGAGGGTCATCCTCAATCGTGGCAGCCGGGACTTCGGAGACCCTGACACGGTTTACACGGTCGTGGGCATAGGTCGTCGTGCGTTCTATTCACGCTACAAACCCCAACCACCATCTGATCAATTGACTCCCACTTCACTGTTTGAGCACGTGGTATTGCCTAAAACGATAAGCTATATTGACGACTATGCCTTTTATGGATGTCTTTGGATAACTCATCTGGACTTTCCAGAGGGCAACGAGTGGCTGCAGTCTATAGGAGAGTATGCCTTTGCCTGGGCAGGACCGCCCGAACTCACCATCCCCAAGACCTTGCAGACACTCTCACCCCATGCTTTTGATCATTCAGGTTTGGGGTATGTTGAATTTGAGGAGGGCAACGAGTATATAACGGCAATACCTGAATACTGTTTCAGAGGCAGTTCCCTGATAAGAGTCAAGTTCAGCCCTGAGATAGAGGTCATTGGGGACTATGCCTTCGCAGAATGTGCCGATCTGGAATCTCCGGAATTTCCCTATGGTCTGGGAATTATCGGAAAACGTGCTTTCTGGCAACATCAGTACTGGCAGTCATTCGAGATTCCAGAGACCATCATGGATATCGGAGAATATGCCTTCTGCAGCAATGTAAATCAAACCAATAATACTTTGAAAATCAAGAATCTGTATGTCAATAAGGAGACAACACCCTATTGCATATCAGAGAAGTCGCTGGGTGACTATCTGTATGATTACAAAGAGAAGAAATTCACCCGTGTCATCACGGGTACCAACCTCATTGTCCCCCTGGGTTGTGTAGAGGAATATGCCACGACATATCCATGGGACCGGTTCGACAGAAGCTGTATAATGGGCCGCGACCTGTCGGGCATAAAGGCCGCCGCCATAGAGAAACCCCAGCCGGAGGATGTCTTCTCGCTTGACGGCAGGCGCCTGGCCAAGACTCAAAAGGGCCTGAACATCATCCGCTACAAAGACGGCACGGCAAAGAAAGTGATGAAATAAAGACAGGGCCAGTTGGGGCCACTGGACCCAATAGGACTAATGAGCCTAATAAGCCAAATGGGCTCTCCCGATAACGGGAGAGAGCAACGCTTAATCGTAACTTTAACTTGTTGTTTTAGTTCTTGAAGGGTCAAGCGTCGACAAGCGCCGTATTCTCACGATTGAAAAAGCTCAAATAAATTTGGCTCTTCGTCAATGGTCTTTTCACCCTCTCCGGCTCTCCCGTTATCGGGAGAGAGCAACGCTTGATCGTAACTTTAACTTGTTGTTTTAGTTACTCTCGCTCGGAAAAGCTCAAATAAATTTGGCTTTTCACTCGCTTAATCGTAACTTTGCAGATTGAGATTAAACAACAAGACAAGGACGGAAGATGATGATTCACCTGCTTTTGCTGTACCTGCCCTGTACATTCTGTCTGGGATTCCTGCTCATTTACATCATGCGCAAAGACTACTCCCTGCTTCACAGGATGGTGAGCATTATCGCGGCATTACTGACCATCCATTTCTTCGCCAATTCACAGTACCTGAGTAATTTTGAGTACTACAACACCCTGACATGGAGTCTGTTGGTAAAGCACTTCACAACACCGTTCCTGCCTTTCGTTGGTCTGATGTATCTTATCCTGCTGGCAGGAAAGAAAATAAAAGTGTGGCAATATGTGACATTCATCACTATACCCGTCCTTGTCGGAACAGCCTGCGTCACCATATATCTCATGATTGGCATCAACGGCATAGCTACTTACCTGGAGGACATAGAGAAGGCCGGCCACATATCTGAGAAATACAGTTCCGACATGTTATATGGTGCTTTTGAGATAGTATGTCAGACGGCTTACGACATTATCCTTTGGATAGAGGGGGCCATCCTCTCCCTCTGTACCCTGCGGTTTCTCCACCAAAGCGGTTGCCGGCGAAAGAATCTCGCTGCCTTCCTACTGGGCAGGGGTACCCTGTCGCCCTTGCAGCTTCAGAGCATCCTTTCCATCTGTCTTACGGCAGTCTGCATCACCAGAACCCTGTATACCCGCTGGTTCTTTCTTGAACATCCCTATATTTCCGACATCCTTAGCATCATAGCAGCCCTGTTGTGCATTGGTTTCCTTTTCACAGGTCTATACTCCCAACTGGCAGCACTGAACATAGGTATCTTCGTGGCTCCCGTAAGGGGTAGCATGACAGAACTGGCTGCTGTTTCTTCAGAATACCAGATGAGCCGCAGTGAGAACCTGCTTGAGCGTTTCAGGACACTGATGGAAACACAAAAACCCTATCTGCGCTATTCCCTCAGACTGGAAGACCTGGCAGCAATGTTGCAAACCAACCGCCAATACCTGTCGCACCTCATCAACACAGAATACAAACAGAGTTTCCCCGACTTCATCAACTCGCTGCGCATCAAGCATGCACAGACTTATATGTTGAACCATCCGAACGCAACACAAGACAATATCGCCCGAAACAGCGGATTCAACAGTGCACAGACATTCAACCGGCGATTCAAAATAGAAACAGGCGAGACTCCCGCTGAATGGCTAAGCTACAAGCACCGGTAGCACCAAACATCTTTTAGTTCTTGAGGCATCAAGCGTCGCACAGCGCCGTATTCTCACGATTGAAAAAGCTCAAATAAATTTGGCTTTTCGCTCACTTAATCGTAACTTTGTACCTTGAATAATAAACAAAGAACCTTGATAAGGTGTTATTGTTGGATGTAAAACAAAAAATAATAAAAATTTCTAATATGAATTTCAAGTGTGCTACAAGACTCGTTCCCGTTGTCATCATCTTGGGGACAATGATGTTTTCCTCATGCGGCAACCGCGGTGGCGGTCTGCCCCAGAACAACCAGTTCCCTGTGGCTACAGCAGCTACGGCAAACGCTGAGATGAACAACGCCTATCCTGCTGTGATAAAAGGCAGACAGGATGTGGAAATACGCCCCAAAGTATCGGGGTTCATTACAAGACTCTGTGTAGAGGAAGGCTCTTCAGTACGTGCCGGCCAGGTATTGGTAACGATAGACAACGTTCAATACAAAGCTGCCCTGAACCAGGCTGAAGCCGCACTGGCCTCGGCAAAGTCGGCATTGGCAACAGCTGAACTGACATACAAAAACAAACAGGAACTTCACAGCCAGAATATCATTGGTGACTATGACCTGCAGACAGCCGAGAACAATCTCTCCACAGCCAAGGCTGCCCTGAGCCAGGCCCAGGCACTGGTTACTTCTGCACGCGATAACCTCAGCTACTGCAATGTGACAAGTCCAAGCAATGGTGTCATCGGAACCATACCCTACCGTGTTGGCAGTCTGGTAAGTTCTTCTATTGCGACACCACTGACAACTGTATCCAACATTGAGCAGATGTATGTATATTTCTCCATGACAGAGAAACAACTGCTTGAAATGACGCGTGAAAAAGGCAAGGACGTTGCCGCCGCCTTCCCCGCCGTACAATTGCAACTGGCCGACGGTTCCATGTATGAACATCCGGGCAAGGTGCAGGTGGTAAGCGGCGTTATTGACCAGGCTACAGGATCAGTAAGCGTGCGCGCCGACTTCTCCAATCCTGACCACTTGTTGAAATCGGGAGGCACAGGGTCGGTCATTATTCCCAGCAAGGCCGAAAACGTTATTGTCATTCCTCAGTCGGCAACCATGGAAGTACAAAACAAGGTCTTTGTATATACCGTAGGCAAGGACAACAAAGTGAAACATACCGAGATTAAGGTCAATCCCCGCAACGACGGCACAACCTATGTGGTAACAGAAGGCCTTGCCGTAGGAGACCGCTTTGTCACTACAGGATTGACAAAATTGTCTGACGGCATGGAAATCACCCCGGTTACTGAGGCAGAATACAAGAAAAACATTGAAGAGGCACAGAAACTGGGCTCCATCCAGGGAGACTACAAGAAAATGAAGGAAGCTTTCAGTAAAAAATAACAACGAGAACGACTAATCCAGACTACAATGACATTCACAAGATTTATACAGCGTCCTGTCCTGTCCACTGTCATCTCGGTTATTATCGTGATTCTCGGTGTGCTGGGTCTGTTGTCGCTCCCTATAGAGCAATATCCCAACATTGCTCCTCCTACTGTTGTAGTATATACCACTTATGCCGGTGCCGATGCCAAGACAGTGGAGAACTCCGTACTGGCTCCCCTTGAGGAAAGCATCAATGGTGTAGAGGGTATGACCTACATGACCTCCACGGCTTCCAACGCAGGTTCTGCCAATATCACTGTCTACTTTGACCAGAACATCAACCCCGACATGGCAGCAGTCAACGTGCAGAACCGTGTGGCACAAGCCCAGGCCCTGCTACCGGCAGAGGTTACCCAGGTAGGCATCACCGTGGTGAAGCGCCAGACCTCACAGGTCATAATGTTTACCCTGACCTCTGAGGACGGACGGTATGACGACCAGTTCCTCACCAACTATTCAAATATCAACGTTATCCCTGCCTTGAAACGTGTTCATGGTGTAGGTGACGTACAAAGCCCTGGTATGAAAACCTATTCCATGCGCATCTGGCTGAAGCCCGATGTAATGAAGGAATACGGGCTGATACCTTCAGACATTTCCACCGCCTTGTCCGAGCAAAACATAGAGGCTGCCCCTGGTGCTTTCGGAGAACAGAGCAACATGGCTTTTGAGTACACTATGCGCTACCGGGGTCGTTTCAAGACCGCTGAGGAATTTGGGAACATCATCCTGACAAGTGGCAAGACTGGTCAGACTCTGAAACTGAAAGATGTCGCCAATATTGAACTGGGCGGGTTGATGTATTCTGTGTCCATGCGCAACAACAACAATCCATCAGTCATGGCCATGGTGCAACAAATTGCCGGCTCCAATGCCAACGAGATTGCCAAGGAATGTAAGAAGGTTCTCGATGAGCAATCCAAGAATTTCCCTCCGGGAATGGTCTGCAAAATAAACTATGATGTAACCGAGTTCCTTTACGCCAGTATCGAAGAAGTTGTCAAAACACTCATCATCACATTGCTGCTGGTGTTTCTCGTAGTTTACATTTTCCTGCAGGACGTTCGCTCAACATTGATTCCGCTTATTGCCGTTCCTGTGTCTTTGATAGGTTCGTTCTTCTTTCTCAAAGTGTTTGGCTTCTCCATTAACTTGCTGACATTGTCAGCATTGCTTCTGGCAATCGCCATCGTAGTGGATGATGCCATCGTAGTGGTAGAGGCCGTTCATGCAAAACTGGATCAAGGTTACAAGAGTGCGAAGGCGGCTTCCATTGATGCCATGAGTGAGATTTCGGATGCCATCATATCCATCACGCTGGTAATGGCCTCTGTGTTTATTCCCGTATCCTTTATCGGTGGCACATCAGGAACATTCTACCGCGAATTCGGCATCACCATGGCTGTATCCATCTTTATCTCTGCCCTTAACGCGCTGACATTGTCGCCGGCATTGTGTGCCATCTTCCTGAAGGCAAAAGACGAGAGCGGTGAAGAGAAGAAAATGAAATGGACAGAGAAGTTCCATACTTCTTTCAACACGGCATTTGAAAAATATACCGGCAAATACAAGAGGAGTGTTGAGAAGTTCGTCAAGAAACCCCTTCTTGCAGGCATCCTGATACTTGTAGGAATTGGCGTTCTGGCAGTTACCGCCCTGACGACCAAGACAGGTCTGGTTCCAGACGAAGACACAGGCACATTGTTCTGTACAATATCGCTCCCGCCTGCCACCAGCCAGGCCCGCACCCAGGAAATTGTCAACATGGTTGATTCCATGCTGGCTGCCAATCCTGCCATCAAGACCCGTGAGCAACTTGTGGGTTACAACTTCATCGCCGGTGCCGGTTCCGACCAGGCAACATTCATCATTAAGCTGAAACCCTTCTCGGAGCGAAACCTGGGACAGAGCGCAAGAGCGGTCCTCGGCATGATATATCTCCAGACGGCATCCATCAAAGACGCTCAGATTCTTGCTTTTGCACCACCTATGATTTCTGGTTTCTCTGCAACAAATGCCATCACCATGACGTTACAGGATAAGTCCGGAGGTGACTTGAACAAGTTCTTCCAGATAACAAAGGATTTTCTGGCAGAGTTGCAGTCACGTCCGGAAGTACAAGTCGCCATGACATCCTACAACGCAAGCTATCCGCAATATATGGTCGATGTGGATGTAGCCAAATGCAAACAGGCTGGAATAACACCCCGCACAATCCTGACAACTCTGCAAGGTTATTATGGCGGCTTGTATGCTTCCAACTTTAACGCCTACGGAAAATTGTATCGTGTCATGATTCAAGGCAGTGTGGACAGCCGGAAGACACCTGAGGGATTGGATAAAATCTATGTCCGCACACCTGAAGGAATGGCTCCCATTAAGGGATTCTGCACTCTGAGACGTGTTTACGGTCCCTCAAACATTAACCGATTCAATCTGTTTACGAGTATCAATGCCAACGTTACTCCCAACTCAGGCTACTCTACCGGTGAAGTACTCAACGCCATATCGGAAGTGGCAAAGACATCGCTGCCGCAGGGATATGGATATGAGTATTCAGGTCTGACGCGTGAGGAACAGAAATCCAGCAACACCACAGGACTTATATTTGTATTGTGTATCATCTTTGTTTACCTTATCCTGAGTGCACAGTATGAAAGTTACCTGCTGCCTCTTTCAGTCATCCTTTCTGTTCCGTTTGGTCTGGCAGGTGCATTCCTGTTTACCCAGCTATTCGGACACAACAACGATATCTATATGCAGATTTCCCTGATTATGCTGATTGGTCTGCTGGCGAAGAACGCCATCCTGATTGTTCAGTTTGCCCTGGAGCGCAGGGAGACAGGTATGGATATTTCCTATAGCGCCATACTCGGTGCCGGAGCACGTCTGCGTCCGATTCTGATGACCTCACTGGCAATGGTGATCGGTCTGCTCCCGATGATGTTTGCCATGGGCGTAGGAGCCAACGGCAACCAGACTCTGGGTGCCGCAGCGATAGGCGGCATGCTCATCGGTACTATATGTCAGATCTTTATTGTCCCGGCTCTGTTTGTTATCTTTGAGCGCCTGCAGGAGAAGTTTACACCGAAGCATTTCGTTGGTCTGATTAAGGACAGCCATGATTCCGAACTGAAACAGTACACCCGCCCAATCAATTTGAATAACATAAACAATAATGACGTAAAATGAAAAGGTCAATTTTAATCATATTAACTGGAACATTGCTGTTCAGCAGTTGCGGCATTTACAAGAAATATGAACGCCCAGAGAATATCAACACCACTGGCCTCTTCCGTGACACTGCCACTATAGACGGGGCATTACCCGTCACCGACACATCCTCACTCGGAAGCACGCCCTGGCGAGAAATATTCACTGACCCCTATTTGCGTCAGCTGATAGATTCCGCTCTGGTTAATAATACCGACATGCTGTCGGCAGCACAATCAGTCATACAAGCCAAGACCATGTTGTCAACAGCCAAGCTGGCTTATTTCCCAAGATTCACCTTTGCCCCTACCGGCACTTTGCGTTCCTGGGATTTCGGCAAGGCTTCCCAGATATATTCCCTGCCTGTCGAGGCAAGCTGGTCAATTGACTTGTTCGGATCGCTGACAAATGCCAAGAGAGCCCAGAAGGCCTTACTCCTGCAGACACAGGATTATCAGCGCGCAGTACAATGTGGCATTATATCAGGTGTTGCAAATATGTATTACACCCTGCTGATGCTTGACAAGCAATTGGAGATAACGAAAAGCACTGAGCAACTGACTAAGAAAACCTACGACATGATGGTACAGCAGAAGCAATATGCCGGTACCGATGAATCTGCCGTAATGTCAGCCAAGGCAAACTACTATTCAGTACTGGCCAGCATTCCTGAAATTGAGCGTCAGATACGTGAGGTTGAGAACTCATTGTCATTGCTTCTCTGTGAAGCACCTCGACATATCCAACGTGGCAAACTTGAGGAGCAGGAACTGCCGTCCAAGTTTAGTGTGGGGATTCCTGTGGATATCCTTGCCAACCGTCCAGATGTTCATGCCAAGGAAATGGCACTTGCCAACTGCTATTACAATGTCAACATAGCACGTGCTGCCTTCTATCCTCGTCTGAGCATCAGCGGATCGGCAGCATGGACAAACAACTCAGGCGGCGGCATCGTCAATCCCGGTAAAATTCTCTCTACCGCCGTGGCAGGGCTGACACAGCCCATTTTCTACAACGGACAACTCACCAGCGCTTTGAAAGTCGCCAAGTCCCAACAGGAACAGGCCTTTCTGGCATGGAAACAATCTGTACTGAACGCTGGCAGTGAAGTAAGCAACGCTCTGGCATTGTACCAGAGTAGTCAGAAACGCAGTCTATTGGAGCAGACACAAATTGAAAGCCTTGAACGCAACGTGGAAGTTGCGGAAAAGATGTTCAAGATGAGCCTCAACGGTAATTATCTCAATGTCATCAGTGCGCAGCAGGCACTCCTCAGAGCGCAACTCTCAAAAGTTGCCGACGACTTCAATAAGATGCAGGCTGTCGTCAATCTGTATTATGCCCTGGGCGGTGGTGACAAATAAATAACTTTACGAATCTGAATTTAAAAGATATGGCAAACAAAATAAGTCCCCAGGCCTATGTAGATCCAGCCGCAAAGTTGGGCGATAACATAACCATCTATCCTTTCGCATATATTGAGGGTGACGTGGAGATAGGAGACGGATGTGTATTCTATCCCTTTACCAGTGTAATGAACGGCACTCGCATGGGTAAGAATAACATCGTGCATCAAGGAACTGTCCTGGCAGCCCTTCCCCAGGATTTTGAATTCCGTGGAGACAAGACCGAACTGATTATCGGCGACCAGAACATCATTCGCGAAAACGTCGTGATAAACCGTGCCACCTACGCTGGTAACAAAACACAGATAGGCAATGGCAATTGCATCATGGAAGGTGTACACATCAGCCATGACACCATTATCTACCATAACTGTGTTATTGGTTATGGCTCCAAGATAGCAGGCGATTGCGTTATTCAGGACAACGCCATCCTATCCAGTAATGTCGTAGCCAATCCTGGTGTCCGTGTCGGCCGGGCAGCGATGGTTCAAAGCGGCTGCCGTTTCAGCAAAGATGTGCCACCCTATATCGTCGCCACACATAACCCTATTGAATACGGAGGTGTAAATGCCACCATCCTCACTAATTCAGGTATTGCTCCCAATGTTCAGGACAATATAGCTCAAGCTTATCGACTGATATTCAACAGCATGACAAGTCTCTTTGATGCTCTCATACAAGTCAGGGAGCAGGTACCCGACAGTCAGGAAATACAGAATATCATCAAGTTTATCAACGATTCCAAACTAGGCCTGATAAGCAGGACTTGATTCCGCTAAAACCATTCTATTTCTACAGCAGACAGTTTTAGTACTGTAATTCTGGAGAAAATGGATATAATGTATTTTTGTCCTTTTTGGTACTTTAAAGTACATAAATGGACAGAATCGGGTATTTTCCAAGTTTTCAAACCTTAAAAACGGACGCTCATTTTGCATCCATTTTGGGGCCGTTTTCATGGTCTTTCTCGCTGATTTCCCAGGCAGTTACGTCATACACTATAACAGTGCGCAAATTTTACTGCCAGAACCACAAAAAAAATCCCGAAGCTCCAGAAAAAATTTTCCGAGGATCCAGAAAAAATTTCTCGGGGTTCCATGAAAAGTTTTGGCCTGTGTCACGAGATCATTTCGC
>ONKB01000006.1 GCA_900318305.1 uncultured Prevotellaceae bacterium
GATAAAGATAAGAAAATACAGGGTGGCATCGTGGCAAATTGACTCATTGCCTCCGAGCCATCGGGGCAGATGGGGAGCGATGGATGCTCCTATGGTAAGGATGAGGAGGCAGAAACTGAGAGAAGATACAATGGATTGGCGCAAGATACTGCGGGCACGCTCAAAGTCGGCGGCACCGACGGCATGGGAAACCTGAACGGAGTAACCGGTAACGACAGAGTTGTTGACGCCGCCAAATAACCATACACTGGTAGAAACCAGACCTATCGCCGCCGATGCCTCGGCACCGAGATGACCCACCATGGAAGCATCAATATATTCCATCAGAATGGTGGAGAGCTGCGCCATAATCGCCGGCATGCTCAGACCTATGGTAAGTCTGAGCTGATGTCCAAGCGACATATCCTGACTATGCCGTATTTCCTCTAAAAGGCGATTATTCACTAATCTCTTTCTTTTTTGCCTTTGGCTTCGTTTCCTTCTCAGATGGCGAAATGATGTGCAAGTCACGCTGTGGGAACGGTATTTCAACGTGATGCTTGTTCAGTGTGTCATAAATCATCTCGTTAACCTGACATTCAAAGGAAATTTTCTCGGAAACCAGTACCCAATACACTACGAGAAGGTCTATGCTACTATCTCCGAAATTGGCGAGGACAACGTTAACACCTTTCTTTGTGTCCATGATATCTCTTCCGCTTTTGTTCTTGTGGGCCATTCCACTGATGTTCTCTACAAGTATTTTGCGGATTTTGTTAATGTCGCTGCCATAGGCAACACCAATCTTGACCTTTGACTTGACATAGGAATGGTTCCTTGTCAGGTTCTGGAAGTTTTTTGTGAAGAGGGCGCTGTTGAGGAAAGCGATGACGCTGCCATCGTCGGTGATGATAGAGGTGCTTTGGTAGGTTATGGTATCCACTTTGCCGCGAATGCCGTCACACTCTATCCAGTCGCCTACGCGCAAGCGGCCAGTCATTAATGAGATGCCATAGAAGAAATTCTCCAGCAGGTCCTTCATGGCGAAACCAAGACCAGTAGCCAGACCTGCCGTTACAATGGAGATGCCACTCTTGGGAACTTGCAGGACGATTAGCGCCAAAATGAAATAGCTGCCCCATACGAGTATGGACGTAATGTTATAAAACAATGTGAAGTTAGCCTGGTTTGTCGCTACAGTCACACCTTTGTTCTTGCGTTTCAAATGACGCATGCGAAGAGTACGGTATATGGCCTTTATCAGGTAGCATGTATAGTTGAACACGAAATACAAGGCTATCATAAGGGTTATCTTGGCAACCGACAACCGGCACACATTCTCTATATCAACGAATGGGACAAAGAAAATGTGGATACATATCTCTGTCAGGTCAAATACCTCTGCTGCCAAGTAGAAGGAGAAAATGACGGAAGAGATAATCGCTATGGGCAATACCACCATGAGGAGGAAGTCATAGAACCATGTGTGAGAGATTTCATTGCCGTTTCGTTTCAGCCACCCTCGCTCAGGGGCTTTCTTCAATTGCAGTGTTTTCTGAAGATATTTCTGTTCCCTGGTTGTGATGATATCATAGATACAGGTGACCGTCAGTATCAGCATGAGCAATATGAGCCACCATATAAATATCTGCACACTCATCAGGACATATCCACTCCATGCCATGACAGTAGAAATACACATAAGTATCAGGGATATCCAAGAATAGAACTTATCGTTGGCTGAGGCTTTCTTCCCAGTGAAACGCAATACAAGGAATTGCCAAACTGTGAAGAACAGCAATATCGGAGGGAAAATCAGATTAACCAGCGTGTTGGGTATGAAAATAATACGGAAGATAATAACGATAAAGCCCAGGGAAATGATAGGCATGAAGAGGTATAAGGAACTCTTGATTTGCTCGCCTTTCAGTCGTAGCAGCAGGGATATCAGAATAATCGTTACCAGCCAGGCGAAACTTATCAGGAGCTGACTTGCCATGATGATGAAGTTATGCTGCAGGAGGGTTTTGATAACCATCATTGCCACAGCAAATATGAACAAACTGCCGGCAATGATGATGCAGTCTGTCTTGAGTTGCATTTCCTCATTGTTTCTCAATGACTTGACCTTTTTCATCAACAGCCTCACAACAATGTTGCTGATGATAAATGCCAGCGTAATATAGAACATTACAAACAAAACCAGTCCGAAGACGATAGAGCCTCTCCAGTCGCTTTTGATATGATTGTACTCATAGTTTTTGTTCTCATACTTATCGGCCATATCACGTTTCATCTGCCTGACCGACCTGTTGAGATGGCTCAGCAGGGAGAAATAGCTCTCGTCGCCATTTACGAAGATGCTTTCTTGTATTTCCTTGTATCGTTTCTGGGCATAGTCATATACTTCCTTGAGGTGTTTCTGAATATGCTCATAATGCTCACTGTCTGTGCTGAATTCCGTGCGCATCTCCTTGTATTTCTTAAGGATAATATTGGCAAACCCGATGCATTCCTTCCGGTCTTCCTGTCCTTTTTCCGACAGGAAAAAAGGATGATTCTTCTTTTTGAGTGAGTCCATCCTGACACGCAGTCTGTCCACGGCATTCTTGTCACCCGCAGGTGTGCTGACGGGAAGATCCTTGAGGTGCTTATCCTTGATGAGCGACGGCGGTATGCTCTGCAGGGTATGAATGAGTAAGGTGTATCGGTTGATTTCCGAATTTACTCTATTCATGATGAGATCGTAGGGCATCATGTTGGTCGTAAAGTCATGATACATCTGGGTGGCTTCATGACATACATAGGTCAGATTGAAAGTATAGCTTGTCTTCTGGGAGTAAAGCATCAAGGCAATCTGATTGCTTTTCTGCATGGTATTGATCATTTTCTGATGCTGTCTCTCAGAATTCTTCTTCATCATTTCAGTAGCCTGCTTCAGGTCATTGTAGGTTGTTGCCAACTCCACACGAAGTACGGCCAAGGTCTGTTCCAGATTCTGCTCGTTAAGCACGGCACCTCCCTTCATGCAGAGCATGATGGCAAGGAAAAGGAGAAAAAGTCTCTTCATAAGGATTGAAAGATTAAATATTTGTGCAAAAATAACTTTTCCTTACGGGATAACCAAAAGCCCATGATAAAAATGTTCTGGAGAACAAAATGTTTTTCCTGATTTTAGCTGACAGTCTCATGTGGCAACTAGGCCGTCTAAGTATGTCTCCTAAGGTCAAAAAGCTCTATGACCTCAGTCGTTTCTGTTTCATCTTCTTTGTCGTGCGATGTCAAGTCATTTTAAGAGGATTTGTTAAGGGAATCAGTGTTTTTTAGACAGAAATACTTGCATATCTCCAGATTTTTAACAACCTTTGTAAGGAATTAAATTTGTGATATGAAAACAGTATTATATAATTTAGCTTTATTGGGTGTTCTCCTGCTTTGTCCCATGCTGGCACAAGCCAACGACAACGACTCGCTGAAAATCCTGTGGATTGGCAACAGCTATACGTATTATAACAATCTTCCGGCCCTTGTTACCAAGCTGGCAGCTGAACAAGGCCTGAAATTGTCGCCTACCCGGTTCCTGAAAGGCGGTGCCCACTTGTCGGGACACTACAAGAACCAGAAGCTGATAGAAGCTCTTGAGAAAGGTGGCTGGGATTATATTGTCATGCAAGAACATAGCTCTTCGCCAGCCCAGTCTACCCGTGAGGTGGTTGCCGACACCTAT
Organism: uncultured Prevotellaceae bacterium; assembly: GCA_900318305.1. Taxonomy (GTDB): domain Bacteria; phylum Bacteroidota; class Bacteroidia; order Bacteroidales; family Bacteroidaceae; genus UBA6382. The sequence goes on from ONKB01000006.1 coordinate 3,707, forward strand.
TATTATGCTCACCTGTTAGACAGTCTCGCCAAGAAGGGTTCTCCCAAGGCACAGGTCATTTACTACATGACATGGGGACATAAGAACGGCAATATGCAGAACCATAAACACCCCGATCCTGCCTATCCGCTGGATGAGACTTATGAGGATTTCCAGTCTCGCTTACAGACTACCTATCTGGAGATGACATACGAGAACAAGGCATGGTGCTCTCCCGTAGGTATGGCATGGCGGCAAGTAAGACATAAGCATCCCGGGATAGAGCTTTATACACCTGACTGCAGTCACCCGTCTTTTGCTGGCTCATATCTGGCTGCCCACTGTTTTCTGGCGACAATACTTCAACGCCCTTATTCTTCTGCCATGTATTTTGAGTTGCCAGAGGAGACGGCACGGATATTGCAGGATGCGGCCCAAAATGCCGTTTTCAGCAATATGCGATTATTGGGAATCACAAAATAACAATGTTAAAATATTATTTCAATGGAAACAAAGAAAACTCAGAAAAAACAGCCGTCCGCGCCTAAGAAGGACGCAGCAGGCGGCATGAACCGCCGTGAGTTCTTGTACACAACGGCTGCCGGCCTCACCAGTTTTATGATTCTTCCAAGCTGGAAGGTTGATGGCGTGCGCATTGCCCCGAGCGACAGGGTAGTGCTGGGATTTGTTGGTCTCGGCCGTCAGGGCATCAGTGACTTCCATAGTTTCTCCTCATGTCCGGGTGTGCAGGTTGCGGCATGCTGTGATGTTGACTCCATTAAGCGGGAGCGTTTTCGTCGCATTGTTGCCAAATGGCAAAAAGAAAAAAGCATGAATGAGCGTTGCGATATGTATGAGTTCTATGAGGACCTTATCGGACGCAAGGATATCGATGCTATTGAGATTGCTACGCCCGACCACTGGCACGCTCTTGTAGCCATCCAGGCTCTCGATGCAGGTAAGGATGTCTATATACAGAAGCCTCTGGCATATACCATTACTGAGGGACTTGCCGTGCAGGCTGCTGTCAGGGCCAACAACCGTATTCTGCAGATGGGTAGCCAGCAACGCTCCAGCAAGGAGTTCCAGCAGGCCATTAAGATTTGCCGTGAGGGTGGGATAGGTCATATTGAGAAGATATATGTTCGTGTAGGTGATCCTCCCACACCACTCAACCTGCCCGAGATGCCGGTGCCTGCCAATTTGAATTTCAACCTTTGGTTAGGTCCGCTCAATGACCCCAAGATACATTATCATCCCGACCTGTGTCCTCCTGTTTCCCTTGATCCCGACAAGAACGAGACCTTGTGGGGAGCCTGGCGTTGGTATCAGGAGACGGGCAATGGCTATCCTGCCGACTGGGGAGCCCATATGTATGACATCGCTCAGGCTGCCATCGGTATGGACGGTTTAGGACCTGTTGAGTTTATTCCCCAGGGATATAATGGTATCAAGTATGCCACTATGAAATATGCTAACGGCATTATTATGACCGACCAGCCATACCGTGAGGATCAGCCAGACGCAAAGGGCATTCAGTTTATCGGCGACAAAGGCTGGCTGAAAGTGGCCCGCGGCTATATTGAGTGTTCCGACAAATCACTGCTGAAAAAACAGGAGCAGAAGATAGGTGAGGGACAATATGAGGTCAGTTCGCCTCACATGCAGAACTTCATAGATGCTGTACGTTCCCATGTGGATCCGATAGCTCCGGTAGAATATGGAACAAGTACCAATACTTTGTGCTGTCTGTTTAATATTGCCCGTGAGTTGGGCCGTCCTGTTAAATGGAATCCCGCATTACTCAGCTTCGAAGGTGACAAGGAAGCCGCAGCACATCGTCTTTACTGGTACGAGTACCGCCGTCCGTACAAACTACCCTATGTGGACAAACGCAATAACTGCTAAGTCCAGATGATGAACCAAATAATAAGCACTCCGCTAAATCATTCAGATTTGGCGGAGTGCTTATTTGAAAACATGTCAAAGTATTTCTCTATAGCCAAACATTGTTTCCAATAGTTATCAAGAAACAATTCTCTCTGGCGTTACGGAATAAGCGCGATGCATTCCACTTCTACGAGGACATCTTTTGGCAGTCTGGCAACGGCTACTGCCGATCTGGCAGGGAAAGGCTCGGAGAAAAATCGGGCATATACTTCATTCATCGCAGCAAAGTTGTCCATATCGGAGAGAAATACTGTTGTCTTTACCACTTTGTCCAGGCCTGAGCCGGCTGCACGCAGAACGGCTTCTGCATTCATCAGAGCCTGCTGTGTCTGCTCTTTTATGCCTCCGCTGACGACAAGACCTGTTGAAGGGTCCAAGGGAATCTGCCCGGAGGCGAAGACAAAGTTTCCGCCTATGATGGCCTGGCTGTAAGGGCCAATGGCTTTCGGGGCATTGTCGGTTACTACATTTTTCATTTCTGTTCTGTTTATATTGTTTATTATACTATGGTTGCATTGTGAACGGCATGAGCATTCTGAGCATCCGCTACAGCAAGGTTTGTTACTCCTGAGAAGCTTGTAGAGGATTCTCAATGCAACAAGAAGTATAATGGTCAGTATTAGTATGCTCTGGAGATTCATCATACTAAAAAAACAAGGAAAACAAGGCATGGACAACAAAGGCACATATCCAAGCTACCATACATTGCCACAACACCAGTACGAAGGCATAGCGTGAACCCATTTCATGGTGCACTGTGGAAATTGTTGCTACGCAAGGCGTGTACAAGAGGCAGAATACCAGTAAAGCCATAGCTGCCGGCGGAGTCATAAGAGAGGCGATGGTTGTTCCGGCTCCAAACAATACCGTCAAGGAGGAAACGATGCTTTCCTTTGCCAGAAATCCTGAGACAAGCGATGTCACAATGCGCCAGTCGCCGAAGCCCAGAGGTGAGAAGGCCGGAGACAGCCATCCTGCCGACAATGCCAGCATGCTGTCCTTGGACGCCTCCACAATCTGAAAGCGGAAGTCGAATGTCTGTAGGAACCATATCACAATCGTCGCAAGGAAAATAATGGTAAATGCCCTCTCCGCAAAGTCCTTTATTTTGTCCCACATAAGGCGCATGACGCTTGTGAGGCTGGGGATGCGATAATTAGGCAGTTCCATGACAAAAGGAACGGGATGGCCCTTGAAGACGGCACGTTTCATCAGCAAGGCCATAAGGACACCTACGGCAACACCCAGAAAATACAAGAACACGATAACGATGGTTCCGTTATGAGGGAAAAACAGGGCAGTAAAAAACACATAGACAGGCAGCTTGGCCGTACAGCTCATAAAAGGAATAAGCATAATGGTAAACCGGCGATCTCGCTCAGAGGGCAGTGTACGGCATGCCATAATGCTTGGGACACTGCAACCGAACCCCATCAGAAGGGGGACGATGGACCGTCCTGAAAGTCCCATGCGCCGCAATAGCTTATCCATCACAAAAGCGATGCGGGCCATATAGCCGCTGTCTTCCAGCAAGGACAGGAACAGGAAGAGTGTTGCGATAATGGGGACAAAACTCAATACGGCGCCCAGGCCCGAGAAGATGCCCTCGGTTATCAGGGAATGGACGGCCGCATCGGTATTCCAGTCGGTAAGGAGGCGGTCTGTCCACTCGGTCAGATTCTCAATGCCCAGTGATAACCATCGTTGCAAGTTGCCACCGATGATGTCGAATGTCATCCAGAAGATAAAAACCATAATCGCCATGAATGCCGGAATGGCTGTCCATTTTCCCGTAAGCACTTTGTCGATTATCATGCTGCGCTGATGCTCCTTACTTTTTAGAGGTTTCAATACTGCTTCACGGCATACCTCCATGATATAGGAGAAACGCATGTCGGCCATTGCCGCAGAAGGGTCAAGACCTCGTTCTTCTTCCAATTCCCTGACAATCAACGACACCGTCTCTTCTTCCCTATGATTCAAGTTCAGGAGTTTCTTGACATAGACGTCATCCTCTATCAGCTTACCTGCGGCAAACCTTATGGGGAGTCCTGCTCTCAAGGCATGGTCCTCAATGAGGTGCATTACGCCATGGATGCTGCGGTGCAGTACACCGTTGTGGTCGGTGGGTTTACAGAAGTCCTGGCGTGTGGGACATTCATGATAACGGGCGACGTGCTCCGCATGCTCAATCAGCTCGTCTGTACCCTGGTTTTTCAAGGCAGAGATGGGAACCACGGGTATGCCCAGCATGTTTTCCATAACATTGATGTAAACTGTTCCGCCATTGTTCCTTAACTCATCCATCATGTTCAGGGCAAGTACTATGGGGATGTCCAGTTCCATAAGTTGCATCGTGAGATACAGATTGCGCTCTATGTTGGTGGCATCTACTATATTGATGATGCCAGTCGGTTTCTTGTTGAGAATAAACTCGCGTGCTACTATTTCCTCCCGGCTATACGGAGACAACGAATAGATGCCTGGTAAATCAACAATCTCAATGTAGGGGTGTCCTTTTACGAAACAACTCTTCATGTCCACGGTAACACCCGGGAAATTGCCTACATGCTGGTTTAATCCTGTGAGTTGATTGAAGAGTGTTGTCTTGCCACTGTTCTGGTTGCCGACCAAGGCTATCGTTATTTTCTGGTCCTTGGGCAACCCTTTCTGACGACTGTCATGATAAATAGGGGTAGATTCTCCCAGACCCGGATGCTCAAACATCTCGTATGAGTTTTTCCCCATAGGGGCTGCCTCCTCTTTCAGATTTTCCTCATAGAGGCTGACCTCAATTTTCTCGGCGTCTGAAAGGCGCAGAGTGAGCTCGTAACCATAAATGAGTATTTGAAGCGGATCTCCCATGGGAGCATATTTGACTAATGTAACTTTCACTCCTGGTATCAAACCCATGTCAAGGAAATGCTGCCGGAGTGTTTTCTCTCCGTTAATAGCCAGTATAACAGCACTTTGCCCTATGCTAAGGTCTCGTAGCGTCATGAATAAATTCTCTCAAGGAATACAACGGCAAAATTAGGACTATTTTCATACCTGCACAATACCCACAAATGTGGATTTTTCAATTATCTGTTTTTCCTGGCTTGCAGAGGGTTCTGGAGAGGACTTCTAAATGGTTTTTAACAACCGTAATGAATTTTTAGTTTCTTTTTCTTGATTAAATTAAAATAGATTACTACCTTAGCAGTTGTGAATAATGATTTCAACAGAATATGAAGGATTTCTCAAATAATAATAATTTTTGCATTATCCTGTGTGGAGGTGTGGGTAACCGCCTGTGGCCTTATAGTCGCACCCGGAAACCCAAGCAATTCCTTGACCTGCTCAATCTGGGCATGTCCATGTTGCAGCTTACCTTTGAAAGAGTGTCTCATCTGCTTCCTAAGGAAAATATATTTGTTGTGGCAACTAAGGAATATCTTGGTCTTATTCAGGAACAGTTGCCGTCTGTCCGTCAGGACCATATTGTTATTGAGCCTGTCTCGTTTGGTACTGCTCCTGCCGTTGCCCTGGCTGGTGTGTTCATCTATGAGATTAACCCCAAGGCAAACATCATTGTCACCCCTGCCGACCAGTTGATTATCAATGAGGAAGTGTTCCGTAGTCAGATTGTGGAGAGTTTGGATTTTGTGGAGGAAGGCAACCGCTTTGTGGCCATTGGCGTCAAACCTACCCGTCCGGAGACATCTTATGGATATATTCAGGCAGGTTCCGAGGTCATAGGCAACTTCTCCAAGGTAAAGACTTTTACGGAGAAGCCTAATCTTGACTTTGCGCGCCTGTTTTATGAGAGTGGAGAATTCTACTGGAGCACCGGACTCTTCCTGTTTAACCTGCAAAGTTTCATGAATGTCTACGCAGAGGGGCATCCTAATGTCAAACTCCTTCTGGAACGTATTGATTTTGGGTTAAGCCATAGCGATATACAGAGCTTCATAGAGGAACAATATCCCAGGACGCTGTATCAGCCTCTGGATATGTTTATCCTTGAGAACTGCCCCGACGTCTATCTCAATGCCTGCTCTTTCGGCTGGGCCGACATAGGAAACTGGAATACCCTCTATGATGTTTCCCAGAAAGATGAAAACGGGAATGCCATCCTTAATTCCACAACTGAGCTGTATGAGAGCCAGAACAACATTATCCGTGTTCCTCAGGATAAAGTGGTCTTTGTAAAGGGATTGGAAAACTATCTCATTGCCGAGAATGGTAATGTCCTTATCATCTGTCCCAAGGATGACGCAGCATTACACCGCCGCATATTTACCGATGCCAAGATGAAATACGGCGACAGGATGGACTGATTACTTCTTTCTGATAAGCGTCAGGCCGTCGCGCAAGGGAAGGATGACTTTCTCAACCCTGTTGTCGGCAGCGACTATGTCGTTAAATGCCCTGATTCCCTTGGTCTGGGCATCACCCTCATATGTTTCATCTACCACATGACCGTCCCATAGGGTATTGTCGGCGACAATCAAACCGCCCTGACGAAGCCATTTCAGAGACAGTTCATAGTATTCTGTATACTGCCGTTTGTTGCCGTCGATAAAAATAAAGTCAAACAGGTTCTTCTCGTTCATGTTCTCGTCTTGTGCCAGACAAGTCAGTACGTCGCCGATGCGGAAGTCTATCTTTTCCGCCCAGGGAGAGTTTTCCAAGCGGGGACGAGTAAAATCCTCCATTTCATCGTTGATTTCATAAGTCACGATTTTCCCGCCATTCTCCAGTGCTGACGCCATAGCCAAGCAGGAATAACCCGTAAAGGAGCCTATTTCCAGTATGCGCTGAGGTTTCAGCAACTCCACTAACAGATGAAGGAAAGCACCTTGTAAATGACCTGATACCATGTGGCCATGAACAAGATAGAGATGACTGTCTCTGTACAGTTTATGCAGATAAGGATGCTCTTCTTCGATATGCTGGCGAATATAGTCGTCCAGTTGCTCTGACGCTTTCACAAAAGAGAGGTTTTATTTCTTGTCGGAGATCAATGCTTCCAGGGCGAGACGGTAAGACGTCATGCCGAAACCACATATAACCCCCTTGCAAACAGGGGACAGAAAAGAATGGTGGCGAAATGCCTCCCGCTGGAAGACATTGGAGATATGTACCTCAACCACCGGTGTGGTCAACGACCTGACGGCATCCTGCAAAGCCACAGAGGTGTGGGTATATGCACCGGCATTCAAGATAATGCCGTCATAGGAGAAACCCACCTCCTGCAATTTGTCAATCAACATGCCTTCTACATTACTTTGGAAGTAATCTATTGTCACATCAGGATAAGATTTGCGCAATTCCTCCAGATAAGACTCAAACGAAGTGTTTCCATAAATGCCTGGCTCGCGAACGCCAAGCAGATTGAGATTAGGCCCATTGATAATCTGTATTTTCAGCATAATTTGATTGTTTTTATTATTTTTGCAACAGAGCAAAGTTATACAATTTATTTTTTCTGTGTACGAAAAAAACAAAAAGATTCTTGCTGAAACTGTAAAAGAGGGTACAGACACTTCCCTTCTCCAGCATATGCAATCCTTAAAAGAGGGATACCTGTCTTATTTGAGGTTGGAGAAATCCTATTCTCCCAATACCCTTGATGCCTATGGCAGAGACCTGGACCGACTGCTGGCTTTCTGTCTAGATGGCGGCATCAAGCCTAAGGACCTCACTGCCCTTCAACTCCACCAGTATGCGGAGTCGCTGCACGAGGAAGTCGATGCCAGGTCACAGGCTCGCATACTCAGCGGCATGCGTACATTCTTCAAGTACATGCTGCTAGAAAAAATGATTGATACCAACCCTGCTACTTTCATCAACGGCCCCAAGACGGGCATGCACCTGCCTGATGTATTGACCGTTGAGGAGATTGACAAGATGGAGTCATGTATCGACCTCAGCAAAAAAGAAGGTCATCGAAACCTCGCCATAATGGAGGTGTTGTATGGTTGCGGGTTGCGTGTCAGCGAGTTGTGCGACCTCAGGATGTCCAACCTGTATCTCGACGAGGCTTTCATCAAGGTGTCGGGCAAAGGAAGCAAGGAAAGGCTGGTGCCCATTTCCCCGCGCGCCATTGAGTGCCTCAATTACTATTTCACCGACCGAAGCCGATGGACCATTCCTCTGCCTTACAGAGACTATGTCTTTATCACCGTGCATCGCCGCATAAAGAACATAGGGCGTATCATGGTATTCCGCCTCATCAAAGACCTTGCCCAACTGGCTGGCATACAGAAGACCATTAGCCCTCACACCCTGCGCCATTCCTTTGCCACCCATCTTCTGGCAGGTGGCGCCAGTCTGCGGGCCATACAGGCTATGCTGGGACATGAGAGCATAGAGACTACTGGTATCTATACCCATATTGACAACGACCGCCTCCGCGGAGAGATACTTCTCCATCATCCCCGGAACCATAAGGAATAAACACTGTATCACTGGTTTCTTTTCAGCCTCACGAGGAAACAGAAATTCCTACAGGGCAGGCGAAAAGAAAGCATACATGACGTGGAAAAGTTGTAATTTTGCATCATCATGACAGAATATAACGATTGTGTCTTAGACAACGGCTTGAAGATAATACAGGAGCCGGCTCCTACCAATGTGGTTTACTGCGGCCTGTTTGTCGATGCCGGCACACGTAATGAGGAGGATGCCGACAGCGGACTGGCCCATTTCTGTGAGCACACCTCTTTCAAGGGCACGTCAAAACGCAAGGCGTGGCAGATAAGAAATTGCCTCGAGAGCGTAGGCGGCGACCTGAATGCTTATACCAACAAGGAGGAGACGGTTTATTACGCTACTGTCGGGAAGGAGTATTTTGACAGGGCGGCAGCGCTGCTCTTCGACATCGTTTTCAGGAGTGTCTATCCGGCGAGGGAGCTGGAGAAAGAAAGGGAGGTTATCATCGATGAGATAGACTGCTATAACGACTCGCCTGCCGAGTTGATATACGACGAGTTTGAGGAAATGGTGTTCAGAGGACACGGACTGGGTCGCAATATCCTGGGTGAGGCCAGTCGGCTGAGGAGCTATTCCACAACTGATGCCCTGAGATTCACGAAACGATATTATATCCCTTCAAACGCTACTTTCTTTGTTTACGGCAATGTGGCGTTTGACCATGTGTGCAAACTCGCCTCACGCTTTACGGCAGAATATGGCTTAAGCCAGGTGAGGAAGGATGTAAGGCCCCTGCCTCGCTATGAGAGGGAAGACAGGGTTGCCAGCCACCAGACCCATCAGGCCCATGTGCTTATTGGCAACAGGGCATACAGCAGCCGCGACAAGCGCCGCATGCCACTGGCTTTGCTCAACAATATTCTTGGAGGACCAGGCATGAACTCGCTCCTCAATGTCGCCCTGCGCGAGAAAAACGGCCTCGTGTATAGTGCCGAGAGTACTTCGTTTTGCTATACCGACTCAGGAGTGTGGTCAGTTTATTTCGGCTGTGAGGAAACCGATGTTGCGAAATGCAGGAAGATAGTATCTGGTCTGCTGGAGAAACTTACCGACAAGCCTTTGTCAGAAAGCCGTCTGAACAAAGCCAAGAAACAGTTTACCGGCCAGATTCGCATTGCGGCGGACAACTTTGAGAGTCATGCCCTGGCGCTTGGAAAGATATATGCCCGCGAGGGGAGACACCGGAACGTGGAGCGTATCTGTGACGAACTGATGTTGCTGTCGGCATTGGACCTCCATGAGGTGGCATGCGATATCTTCAGACCAGACAAACTGACAACCTTGGTATATAAATAA
>ONKB01000085.1 GCA_900318305.1 uncultured Prevotellaceae bacterium
TCATTTTAAAGTCATTTGGCCTGTCCCAAGATTTGCCTTTGTCCCAAAATGGACAAAAATTCAGGCGAGGGGAAAAGAGCCAAAAGGCTAAAGAGAATTGATGGGGCTAATGAGGCCTCTGGGGCTAATGAAGATTGATGGGGCTAATGGGGCCACTGGGGCTTATGGGGCTTATGGGAGATGGGCCAGGCTTAAAAGGCTTAGAGGAGCTATAGGCTCAGTGGCCTCAGTGGCCCCAGTTGGCTCAGTTGCCCCATTCCCATCAATTACTCCTCGCATTCCTCATGCCAGAGCTTATCCATAGCGGTACGTTCTCCCACGATCCACATGATATCGCCAGAGCGGATAACGCGAGTGGCATGTGGAAGGGTCAGCTGCTTGGCATCCTTGTCCTGGAAACCAGCCAGCATACATTGATATTGCTCCCGTATGCCCGACTCATTGACCCGTTTGTTGCAGAACAAGGAATTATCTGTAATGAGGAGGCTTCGCAATATCATCTCCTTGGCCTCGTCGGGTTCCATCTCCTCATTGGTATCGCTATCCACTCTCTGTGCAAAAGTTTTCAATTTCACATCATCGCCAATAATCTGAAGCACATCGCCAGGGAACAGCACCTCGTTAGGGCCGGGTATATGGATCTGGCTTCCCGAGCGTGATATCGCTGCCACCATGACACCCATCTGTCTTGCCAGGTCGAGTTCTTTCAATGTCTTTCCGGCAAAGACAGTATTCATCGGCAGGGTGACATGCGTCATGTGGACATCCAGAGAGAGCAGTCGCTCAGCATACTTGGGGTTGGCCTTGCCTTTCTCAACAGCCATAGCTTCACGCAAATTCAAATTGCGCATGAAGGAATGCTCCAGTTTTATGCTGCGTGCCTTGATACTTTTTGAGCTCATGAAAACCAGTACCAGCACACAAGCCAGAATCCAATGCAGGAGACTTGAATAAGGCGACAGGAAATTGATGATATAGAACACAAAAGCGGATGCGAAGATATAGCGTACAACAATAGTGAATATCAATGGGAAGCGATTGTACTGGCGTTCGTTCCACAGTTTCTTGAAATCATCAGAATGGTTTTTCCTCATGACGATAGCCCTCAGGAAAGGCGATATCACCATCAGGGTCACTATTCCGCAGAACGCATTACCCCACCAGTGGGTGAAAACCTCCCGTGAGAAAGGCAGAAGGGTATTGAAAGATACCGTTATCACAGCAACAGAAAGGAAGCCATAGGCCGCAACTTGCTTGAAGAGTGAGCGCAGCAGGCGTTTCCATGCCGTCTCGTTGCTGACAGACGGGGTATTGCCTGCATTATTGAGCATTGAACGGAAATATGAGGGCATATGTTTTTCCACAGCATAGTAAACCGGCTCGGCAAGGCGTATCATATATGGTGTAAGGAAAGTGGTGATCACCGATACCGATACCACAACGGGATACAGGAAATCGGCCGTCACATGCATGCTGTTACCCAGCGATGCGATAATAAAGGCGAACTCACCTATCTGCGCCATACAGAAACCACTCTGCATGGCCACCCTCAGTGACTGTCCCGACAAGAGGTAGGCCATGGTACCAAACACCGCCTGTCCAAGCAGGATAAGGACAATCAGTATCAGAATGGGGAGCCAGTAGGATGCGATGACCGACGGATTCACCAGCATACCGACAGACACGAAGAAAATAGCGCCAAAGAGGTCCTTGACGGGTTCCACAAGACGGTTAATCTCCTCAGCCTCAATTGTCTCAGCCAGGATACTGCCCATCATAAAGGCCCCAAAGGCAGAGCTGTAGTGCATCTCCTCAGCGAGGACTACCATGAGGAAGCACAATCCCAAAGCCATGATAAGCAATGTCTCCTTGGACATCCATTTGCGCGCCTGCCGCAGGAAAGAGGGAATCATAAACACACCTACGACAAACCATACGACAAGTACCAGAGCCAGTTGCAAGAGGCTTGCCACAAGTTTCATGCCCTGGAAACTTGAGCTTACGGCAATTGTTGACAGCAATACCATCAGCAAGATGCCCAATATGTCCTCCACCACAAGTACACTCATCACGGAAGAGGCAAAGCGCTGTTGTCTCAGGCCCATATCGTTGAGTGCCTTGTAAATCACCGTTGTGGAAGACATGGCCAGCATACCCCCGAGGAACAGGCTGTTGATGTCGCTCCAGCCAAAGAAATGACCTGCCACAGAGCCAAGGCCTATCATGCAGAAAATAATGGTGCATGCCGCTATGAAAGGAGCGCTGCCCATCTTGAATATCTTCTTGAAACTGAATTCAAGACCCAGGGTAAACATCAGGAAGATAACACCTATATCCGCCCATGTGCTGACATTAGCCGCATCAACGACCGAAGGGAAGAAAGACACCTGAGGGCCGCAAATGAAACCGGCAACGATATATCCCAGGACCAATGGCTGTTTAAGACGGCGGAAAATCAGCGAGACAATTCCCGCAAGGACCAGAATAAGTGCCAGGTCAGTAATTAAGGTCGGCAGAGTTCCCATATTTTCTGCTATTTAAAAATCAATCATTAAACTGTGAAACCAGACGGCATATTTCCACTACCGTCATCATGGCCTTCTCCATAGAAGGAATGGGCAGGAATTCATACGGTCCATGGAAATTGATACCGCCGGCAAAGATGTTAGGACATGGCAGCCCGCGGAATGAGAGCTGTGCCCCGTCAGTGCCACCACGGATGGGCTGCACCTTAGGCGATATGCTCAGGTTCTCCATCGCCTTGATAGCGATTTCCACGACATGGAACACAGGTTCCAGTTTCTCACGCATATTATAGTACTGGTCCTTCAACACGACAGTCACAGTACCTGCGCCGTATTTCTCATTCATCCTGTCCGCCAGTTCCTTCATAAACTCCTTGCGGGCAAGGAAATGCCTGGCGTCATGGTCACGAATGATATATGCCATCGTGGCATTCTCCACATTGCCCTGCATGGAGAGCAAGTGATAGAATCCCTGATAGTTCTCCGTCGTCTCGGGCAATTCGTCAGTCGGAATCAACCCCTGCAACTCAGTAGCGATACGCACGGCATTCACCATCTTGCCCTTGGCATAACCCGTATGCACGCTGGCACCTTTAATGGCAAACTTGGCACTGGCGGCATTAAAGCACTCATATTCCAGTTCACCGACAGCCCCGCCATCCATGGTATAGGCCCAGTCGCAGCCAAACTTCTCCACATCAAACTTGTGGGCACCAAGACCTATCTCCTCATCAGGATTGAAGCCAACGCGTATTTCGCCATGCTTGATTTCAGGATGGTCCATAAGATATACCATGGCCTGCACGATGGCAGCAATTCCGGCTTTGTCGTCAGCACCAAGAAGGGTATGACCATCGGTGACGATGATGTCCTGACCAACATAGTCTTCCAGCTCAGGGAATACCTGGGGGGACAACTTGATGCCTTCTGCAGCATCAAGGACGATGTCACCGCCCTCATAATGCTCCACGATACGGGGCTTGATGTCAGCGCCTGAGCAATCGGGACTGGTATCCATGTGGGAGATGAAACCTATTGTAGGAATATCATCATCGTCGTTTGCCGGCAAAGTGGCATACAGATAGCCATTGTCATCAAGTTCCACATCGTCAAGCCCTATATCCTCCAATTCCTCCTTGAGGTATTTAGCGAATACAAACTGTTTCTCAGTACTCGGTGTCTCTGCAGAGTCCTCGCATGACTGAGTATCAAATTTGACGTAATTCAAAAATCTTTCTACTATATCCATAAACAAGTCTTAACCAATATATATATGCAAAATTTGCAAAAAAATCTGAAACATACAAGCACTTCAGCTATAAATTGCATTGTCTGCGGCTCTACTTAAGGAATCATCACCTTTTGTTTTCCGATGATATAGACCCCCGAAGGAAGACGCTCTCTCACAGATGACTTACTGACATTTTTCAGAATACACTTTCCGTCAAGCATATAGACACTGACCAGTTCATCACTATCCCCTGCGACAACAGGGCTGATACCGACCAAGCCATTAGCGTAAGAGAGAGTAACGTCATAGGTGTCGCTTATATTCTGCACATCCCCCTTGACAATATATCCCGTATTTGCCGTCAACACAGAGCTGGACATTTTGAGTTTGTTGCCTGTGAGGATAAATCCCGTCTTGTGCATCTTGCCATCGTCAAGCAGTCCGTACAGGCCATTGGAAGGAACTGCCGCCGTGACCAAATCAACCGGAGGAGCGATATCTATATACACTTTATCCGTACAGGTATTATCCAACTCGGCAATACTCCCCGTCAAGATGAAGAACGGTTCGCCTGCCGCAAACGATGTCTTTTCCTTCAAGGCAAAGCTACTTGTACTCAAGGCTTGCACTATAGAATACGTATGGATGTTGTCTGCCACGTTTCTGTTCTCATAGGCATAGGGCAAAGTCATGATGGCTATGGTGTGGTTCGTCACAGGTATATTCAGGACAGGCTGTGCCGCATCATCCACGTCAGTCAGCAGCCATGAAGCCTCAGAATGGAAACCAGAGGTGGAAGGCTTTACCGACATGTCGGGCATAGCCGTGATATAGGCCAGCTCCTTGCCACTCTCTGAGAAATGAAAATCTTCCACACCCAACATCTCGATATCATACTCCACAGGTGCAGCCGACATCTTGAAGGCAGACCCGCTTTTATCCAAGCTGCCCATATACAGACCAGTGGCACGGTTCTGTATGGCATATCCCTTGTCGGTCTGTATGATGCGCCACATGGCATAAGGATTCTGCATACATGTCAGCTTGCTGGAAACATAATAACCGTTAGCCAGGTTTGCGCTACTGCCATTGCCGTCGGCATACAGGGCCTGTCCATACATCTCACCCTTGGTATTACCACTGACGAGATGATGGTTCTGGATGAAATACCATTTATTTGTCTCAAAAGTCTTGCGTGAGGCAAGGAAAGTCTCAATAGCTTCCGTCAGCACCTCCATCAAAGAGTCGGCCTCATGACGTGTTATCGGTGAACTGATGGCCGTATTCACCTTGGAATATACTGAGCGCAAGTTGGCCCTCACGATTTTATCCACCTGTCCGTATTTGGTTCCGCTGGTAAAAGTGGTATAGAGGTTCTGTGCCTTCTCTATGGTTTTTTCCAGCATACCATAATCTACTGAAAGGGAGCGCACCTTGGCCAATGCAGCCAGATAGGCATTACGTTTCCCAGCAGTCAGCGTCCCTGTACGCAACGCTTCGTCAATATTCTCTTCCTCTGCCACCAATTCGTCAACAGCAGCCTTCAGTTCAGCATTGTAGTGGTATTGCGACTTTGACGTGTTCAGATAGCCCATGTACACCATAAACTCCGAGAGTGAGAACTGGGGGTTGGCATTGCGTATCTTCATTGCCGGCGTGTGCATCACATTGAACCTGACATAGCGATAGGGTTTGTGCAAGTTAATGAGCGGTGAGGTATAGGTGGAAAGGTCCTCCGGGCCGATATTATACAGGTCGGTAACATAGTCCCATGTCTCTTTGTCATTGGAGGCAGTAACCATTACCTCTACCCATCTGTCGAGCGGACCGTTAGTATCATTGCGTCTGAGGTATGTGAAATGGAGCGCACGGACTTCCTGTTTCAAATCCACTTGCAAATAATGAGGATTAGGCGCAGCCTGCTTTGACCACATTGAGAGGAAATAGGTGGAGCTGTTTCCGTCTATGAGACTTTTATAGCCATCACCCTGGGTGGGTTCCATACCATCGCTCGTTATCTGGCATCCCGCATCGCCGTCTGTGGCGTTGGTAATGAGCTTTGTAGAGCCCTTGGTATAGTAATACGTAGAGTCAATGGCCTCCTTACCCTGCTGGTATAATGCCCTGAAATTCTCCTCGTCGGTTGTCGTCCATGAGATATCCGCCCAGTGGGGATTATGGTCAGAGAGTATCTGTCCCGACTCCAAAGCACTCTCGCTGGTATGGGCAGTCAGCGCCGTGATATCCGTACTCAGCATGATAAAGTCTATCTTGCGCCGTGAAGATGAACTTACCTCTTCCGAAGAAGGGAAGGTAATTCCCGACCCGGTCTTTGTCTGTGCTGTCAGCCATGCGTCACGCATCGTGATGAGATATGATGTTGCATTGGTATAAGTGGTCGCTGACTGGGTAACATTAAAATCACCCGTCAGCATCATCGGCATCTTGCCGTTTTCGTTGATAATCTTTTTCATCTGCTCCTTGATGACCTTCATCTGGTTCTCACGGGCTGAGTCGCTCTTATGGTCCAAGTGGGTATTGGTATAAAGGAAGCGTGTCTGTGTCACCTTGTCACGGAAGATGGCCCATGTAGCCACCCTGTAACAGGCAGAATTCCAATTCCTGGACACTACATTGGGTGTCTTGGAAAGCCAGTAGGTACCCGACTTCTCCACAAGGAATCTCCTGGTATTATAGATAATCGGACTGTACTCACCCGACTCATATCCATCATCCCTGGCAAGACCCAGCATGGAATAATCGGGCATACCAGAAAGCAGATTCACGAGTTCAGTCCTGACCGGCTCCTGCAGTCCGAGCAAATCAGGTTTGATGGTGTTGATGTAATTCTGCAAGCCGATGCAGCGGTTCTCCCATGTATTCAACCCGACAGCCGGAATGTTTCCCATAGGGATGTTGTAGGTCATGATACGGACTTTTTCCGTCTCCGCCGACATTAGTACAAAACTAAGCAAACACAATACAGAAAGCCATGTTCTTTTCATATTTCTCATATTTTTTCTCTCTTAAGGAATAATCACTTTTTTGTTTCCAACAATATACAGCCCTTTCGGAAGTTTTTTCAGGATATCGGCAGGCTGCAAGTCACGGGCGA
>ONKB01000110.1 GCA_900318305.1 uncultured Prevotellaceae bacterium
ATGACTTTAAAATGACAGGCGAAATGATCTCGTGACACAGGCCAAAACTTTTCATGGAACACCGGGAAATTTTTGCTGGAACACCGGAAAATTTTTTCTGGAGCTTCGTGAAATTTTTTGTGGATCTGGCAGTAAAATTTGCCGCCTGTTATACTGTATGGCGTAACTGCCTGGAAAATCAGGGAGAAAGACCATTGAAAAGGCCCAAAAATGGAAGCAAAATGAGCATCCGTTTTTAAGGTTTGAAAATACTAAAAAAGCCCTGTTCTGTCCATTTTTGTACTTTAAAGTACCAAAAAGGACAAAAATCTTGAGCCCAAGTCCTCTCTTCAAGAGAGTGTCTTTTCCTGATTTTTTATTTTGCCAATGGGTAGAATTATTGATATGATGTCATTAATGATTACAGAATTATACTGTCTCAACTAATCTGTTAAGAAGGATTGTGGGAATGCTGATTGCTTAGATTCTGAAAAGAAAAAAGGGAATACTTTAATGTAGGTTGGTAGTTTTCCTTAACTTTGCGATATGATTGATAACACACGCCATATATCTACAAGGCAAGGACTGACTGCCTTAAGTCCATTGTTTCTGATGGTCACTCTATTTGTGGTGTTGAGTCTCTATTTCCATGATTTTTATAAAGTCCCCCTGCTGATTCTGTTTTTGGCGGCATCGGCATTCGCGCTGTGTTTGTTAAAAGGGAAAAAGCTTGAGGACCGTCTGACAGTCTTTTCCAGGTGTGCAGCAGATACTAACCTGCTGCTGATGGTATGGATTTTCATTCTGGCGGGTGCGTTTGTTTCTTCTGCAAAGGCCATGGGTGCCGTGGATGCTACGGTAAACATGACGTTGACACTGATACCCGGCAATATGATTCTGGTGGGATTGTTTGTGGCTGCATGCATTGTCTCGTTGTCAATAGGGACGTCTGTGGGTACGGTTGTCGCACTGGTACCTGTCGCTGTGGGTTTGGTTGAGCATATTGCGATATCACTGCCTTTGATTGTTGCGGCGGTAGTGGGAGGTGCATTCTTCGGCGACAACCTGTCTTTTATCTCAGATACAACTGTAGTCGCTACCCAGACACAGGGGTGCAAGATGAGTGATAAGTTCAAGACCAATATATTCATAGCCCTTCCTGCAGCGATAATGGCAATTGTATTTTATATATGGATGGGGGCCGGCTCAAACCAACAGTTGGAGATAGGGGAGGTAAACCTGTGGAAGGTGTTGCCTTATGCCTTTGTCTTGGTGACGGCTGTTCTGGGAATGAATGTCTTGATTGTGTTGACGCTGGGTATTGTGCTGACGGGTGTGGTTGGTATAGGTAGTGGCGACTATGACATTGCCGGATGGTTTGGCCATATATCTTCAGGCATTGTCGGTATGTCGGAACTGATAATCATATCTATGTTGGCAGGAGGCTTGCTGGGAGTGATACGTGAATTGGGCGGTATTGCTTGGATATTGAATGTGCTGACACGACGTGTCGCCAGTAAGAGAGGTGCGGAGTATAGCATTGTCGGCCTGGTTTGTGTAACTAATCTCTGTACAGCAAACAATACGATAGCTATTCTGACTGTGGGTGACCTTGTGCGTAATATTGCTCACCGTTTCGGAATAGACCCCCGCAGGGCGGCGAGTCTGTTGGATACTTTTTCCTGCTGTGTACAGGGATGCATTCCCTATGGCGTACAGTTGCTGATGGCTGGCGGGCTGGCATCAATTTCTCCTGTTGAGATAATACTGTATCTGTATTATCCCTTTTTCCTGTTCTTTGCAGGATTGCTTGCCATCAGGCTAAAAAGAGCATGAAAGCTATTTGTAGAGATAACGTTTGATGCTGCGCTTAGGCGTTTTCTCAAACTCGTCTTCGTAAATCTGGAAACTTGACAGTTTGCTATAGGCTGGTAATTCCTGATTCAACTGAGTAATGCTGATCTGGATGTTGTGACGTACTTCTGTGAATGATATGTTCTGAGCATCCATTTTTTCCACATCAGGATGAATTAATGCCACAAGTTTATTATCACGTTCTACAACAATTGATTCTGCAACAAAAGGCAAACCGTTGACCTGGTCCTCGATTTCTTCCGGGTAGATGTTCTGGCCATTGGGACCTAAAATCATGTTCTTGCTTCTGCCTCGGATATAGAGATAACCCTCCCGGTCCAGAACGCCTAAGTCTCCTGTCTTTAACCAGCCATCTTCTGTGAACGAGTCTTTTGTGGCCTGCTCGTTGTGGTAGTACCCCAACATGGTGTTGATGCCCTTGACCTGAATCTCGCCAACTTCTTTATAGGGATTGCTGGAATCAATACGGATCTGCATATGCTCAACGGCTTTGCCGACAGAACCTTTTTTGAAACTGTCCCATGGTGCGTAGGCAATAATAGGGGCACATTCGGTCATGCCATATCCTACGGTATAAGGAAAATGAATTTGTTTCATGAAAGACTCTACGTCCTTGCTGAAGGCAGCTCCACCGATGATGACTTCATAAAGGTTGCCTCCCAAGGCCTTATAAAGCTGGTCACGTATGACCTTGTATATCTTGTCGCGTACAAGAGGTACCTTGGTGAGGATTTTGAATTTGGTTGACTGAAGTTTGGGAAAGATGTTCTTGCGTACAATTTTCTCCAGAACCAAAGGAACCAGAATGATAATCCAAGGATGACACTTGGCAAACATCTCGGTAATGATACGGGGACTGGGTGTCTTTGTCAGGAGATGGATGTGAACGCCTGAGGCTAATTCCGTAAGAATCTCAAAAGACAAACCGTACATGTGTGCCATAGGAAGTACAGAAACAACCTGTTTGTCGGGTCCCAATTCAGGAATGACAGTTGTTGCCCAGTAAACATTGCCCCATAAGGCCCTGTATGGTATCATTACACCTTTGGAGAAACCACTTGTGCCACTGGTATAACTTATCATAGCCAGCTCATCGGGTTTGTCGCTATGGAATTTAATGTCTTGGAAGCGCAGGATATAGCTGTGTTCCTTGATAAACAGCTCGTCAGCGAGGTGTATTCTGTCCAGTTTCTTCTTCTTGGCATAGAGAATGTCAATGTTGTCTATGAGCATGACGATATTCAGCTTTTCCAGTTCGCTGATATCCAGATTCTCCCAGATGCTCCCAGATACAAAAAGTGCCTTGGAGTCTGAGTGGTTGATGATATGGTGAATGCTCGTAGGCTTGAACTCGTGGAGGATAGGTACAGCTACATAGCCGTTGGCGAGGATGGCAATGAAGTTCATTGCCCAGCCGGCGGAGTTTCTGCCGACAAGTGCTACCTTGTCACCCTTTTTGAGATTAGCTGCCTCTAATGTAAGACGTACTTTCTCAATGCGTTCGGCTATATCGCCATAAGTGTAGGTTTCGCCTTGGTAATTGGATAAGGCGGGATTCTTCCAATTCTTCTTTATGGAATTTGAAATCACTTTTAGAAAACTCTGATCCATTTTCCTGATATTAAACTATACAAAGGTAACAAAAATAAGCAAAATGTGCCATATTCTTTGATGAATATGACACATTTTGTTAAAGAATGTTATAAATCTACCTTCTTGAGCCTCCTATTTGGCGATGGGACGTACCTGAGTGGTTGGGTTTTGTTGAACTTCCCCTAAAATGATTGTTCATGGGTGCAGGGGTGTTGTGGGGAGCCACGCTTGGATGGCCTGCCTGCGGGATGTGATGTTGACCTCCGCTTGGTGGAGTCTGACGGTATCGGGGCTGATAACGGTTCTGGTAGAAGTCCTGATGTTTGCGGTGTCCGCCACGGTATACATCAACGATGCGCCTGCTGTTGTAATAGAATAAGTTGCGCTTGTAATGCTCATAGATGGAGAATATCCAGTCGTTTATACCGGCTCTTACTGGAACCAGAAAATAGTTGATGGCGCAGTATTTGTCCCATTGTACTGATGTCAGGACATATCTCAACTTTGCATCGCGCAACTCACTCTCACGGACGTAGCTTCGGCCGAGATGGTTCATGGAACGGAAATAATCATAATTGATTTCGTATACATCTGACCATTGTGATTCGGTCAGCCCGAGCTCGTATGCCATTTTATCTGTAAGGAAGTCGGCTTCTTCACGTGCGCGCTCTATACTCATGGCCACAGAACTGATAATTCCAATCACTGCGAAGATTACAAGTGTAAATAGTCTTCTTGTCATAGCTTTCCTTTTTTTATGGTTAATAACTGACAAAGACAAATATAAGTCTTTTTTTTGTGATAACTAATACTTCTGTCTGTCTTTTATAATTAAGACGCACGAAAAACAGGAAAGTTATAGTGACTGGATGTATTTTTAGATTTTTTTAAGACATCTGTCGGTTTATAAAGGTTCTTAGGGTGCTTAAGTGGCTAATGTTGGAGAATTCCTGTAGTGTATATGAAAAAAGGAAATTCCTTAAAAAGAACTTCCTCAGCTGGTGTCGGAAAGAGGCGACTCGAACGCCCGACCCCTACGTCCCGAACGTAGTGCGCTACCAACTGCGCTACTTTCCGAAATCCGAGTGCAAAGTTATAAAAATGTTGGAAATTATTTTAAAATTCCGGGAAATTATTTGTCTGTTGAAAAAATATTATTACTTTTGCACTCGCAAACGAGCATGGTGCCATAGCTCAGTTGGTAGAGCATCGGACTGAAAATCCGTGTGTCCCCGGTTCGATTCCTGGTGGCACCACAGAAATCCCCCTTAGCTAAGGGGGATTTTATTATTTAAGTGGTCTGAGCCAGATATTGCGGAAACTGATAGGCTTGCTCGGGTCACCGTGGGCCTGAAGACGGATAGGACCGTCACCATGGGTTTTGACTTGAGGCAAACCGATGTACTCTGTCGTTCCCCATATCTCGGTATGGTTCTGGACCAGTACCCCGTTGACAATGACCGTTACATAAGGATGGTAAAGATATGAGCCGTCTTCCTTGAAAATAGGGGCAGTGTAGATAATGTCATATACATTCCATTCGCCAGGTTTTCTCAGAGGGTTGACAAGAGGAGGAGTCTGCTTGTATAATGATCCGGCGAAACCGTTAACATAGGTCTCGTTCTGATAGTTGTCAAGGATTTGCACTTCATATTTGTCTTGCAGGAATACGCCGCTGTTACCGCGGGCTTGACTGGAACCGCTAATGTCTTCTGGTACACACCATTCCAGATGTAGCTGAAAACTCCCGAAAGATTCCCGGGTGATGATGTCGCCTTGGCTTTTGTTTACAGTAACTATGCCATCGTGTACAGTCCATCCCGCCTTATCTCCATTGGAATTGGTCCAGGCTTTGAGGTCTTTCCCGTCAAATAGAACGATGGCATCGGATGGCGCAGAGTTTGTCTTGATATCTCCAGGAGTCACAACCTTGGGTTGGGGTGTCCAATACTCTGTCATCCGGGGTTCCATTTTCTGTTGCTCAGGATAGGTCTTATCCTGTCCCCATGTCATGGAAGTATTGGTTATGAGGAAAAATAAGATGCTTAGTAGAAACTGTCTCATATCCTAATCCATGTCAAATTTAACTTTCCCGTTATCATCAACAAGACAGCGTACTGCACCGAAACCTTCTGAGCCGTCGGCTTGTTTCATCGTGAAGGAAAGATTGAAACTTGTTGTCTGCTTGCCTATTTCTTCTCCGTTGTTGAAAGCCTCGTTGCCGGCAGGAACAGCTTCGCTGATAGTGTAGTCGTAGATGGCCTTGAACTTGCTGCCTTCAGGAATGAGATTCTTTGCCTGTTGAATCTGGTCGGCAATTTTCTTGGCATCAAAATCTTTGATGTTGATACCTGTAACATCGGCATATACCGGTGCCTCAAATGTGTGGGCAATCTCCTCCATAGGGAGGGCCTGTTGCGAACCCGCAAGGAGAATTTTCTGGCTGTATGCCATGTTAGTGGCTGTAACGACTTTGATGGTAACAAAATCCAGGTTGTTGCCGTTCTGTTCAGAACCTTCAAATTTCATGTAGTACACTTTGGAGTCATTGGTGTCAACAGCTTTGAGGATGAGTTTGCCAGCCTCTTTGTAACCCTCTTCGGAATCGGCCTTGTAGGATGTGCCATCAATGTGGCAGGATGTGGTGAGACATAGAGCAATGAATGTCCCTGATAGAATAGATAAAAAATGTTTTGTTGTCATTTTGAGTTGTTTTGGAATGTCTGACACAAAATTACGATTAAGCGAGAGAAGAACAAAAAGAACCAGTTCTTTTTTTCTGCCGAGCGTGAGAATACGGCGCTTTTGCGACGCTTGATACCTCAAGAATTCTTGAAGTCAGGGGATAGTAAGAACTCGAAAAATAATTTGACTGGTCACATTTTTGTAAGACAATGACTGTCGAAATAAAAAAGAAGAACCGATTTGAGTGTGACAGAGGCAAATGTTGTATATTTGTATAGACAAAACAGAAAAGAGAAATGCAGTCGCTATCGCTATATGAACTGAATGGAATAGTACGTGAGATGATTGAAGACAATCTCACGGACTATTATTGGGTTCGGGCCGAGTTGAGCGAAGTGAGGATTTCCCAGAAGTGCCACTGCTTTGTGGAACTGGTTGATAAAGAGGATCTCACAGACACTATTGTGGCCAAGGCACGCGGCATCATCATGCGCAATGTCTATCCGTTGTTGAGATTGAACTTCGAGGAAACGACAGGGCAGCCGTTTGCGGCTGGAATAAAAGTCTTGTTGCAGGTCTCCATTTCTTTCAGCGAACTATATGGTTACTCTCTGGTGATTCAGGACATAGACCCTAACTATACTCTTGGGAGTATTGCGCAGCAGCGGAAAGAGATATGGAACCGCCTTCAGCGTGAAGGTGTGGCTGAGATGAATCAGATGTTGGAGCTACCTGTCTTGATGCAGCGTATTGCTATTGTCAGTTCTCCCACAGCGGCTGGATATGAGGATTTCTGCAGCCAGCTGGATAAAAATGCCCATGGTTTCTTTTTCCAGTATAAGCTTTTTCCCGCCATGATGCAGGGAGAAGAAGTGGAGAGTACGATTATCCATGCGCTGGAAATGATTGCCACCGAGTCGGAAGACTGGGATGTGGTGGTAGTTATCCGCGGTGGTGGGGCTGTCAGTGACTTAAGCGGTTTTGACAAATACAATCTGGCCAATAACTGTGCACAGTTTCCTTTGCCTGTGTTTACTGGGATAGGGCATGAACGGGATATATGTATATTGGATATGGTCGCTAACCGACATTTTAAGACTCCTACAGCCGTGGCGTCATTCCTGATTGAGAGTATGCATGAGCAGATGGTGAGGCTCTGTAATCTGGAAGAGTCGTTGTATAACAGCATTGACAGTATAGTTGAGAATAAGAAGACGGCATTGCTGCATGTTATCCAACGCCTGGATATGGTGTTGCATTCGTATGTGCCTAACCGCATAGTTAAGCTTGAACATACATTTGAAAGAGTCAAATCTGTTGTGAAACATAAATTGGACGTTCAGAATATACGCATTGAATCATGTGCAAAGAGATTTTATTCAACACTGGAACGTGGTATGGATCATGAGTATAAACGGCTGCAATATCTAGAGAGTGTGCTGAGAGCGTATGACCCTCAGCAGATACTAAACAGAGGTTTCAGTATTACCTTCAAAGATGGCAAGGTCGTCAGGAATGCGAGTCAGTTGCACTCAGGCGACATTCTGGAGACGCATCTGAAAGAGGGGAAAGTAAAAAGTATGGTAAAATAAAAACATGAATATATGGCAGAAGAATTTAAGTATGAGAAGGCTGTTAGTCGCCTGGAGGAAATCGTGCATGAGATTGAGAGTGGTGAGCAGGGAGTGGATTCCCTCGTGGATAAATTGAAGGAGGCACAAGGGCTAATCAGGAAATGCAAGGAAAAGCTGTTTAAGGTTGAAACGGAATTGAAAAAGATAAGTGAAGATGACGCTGGATAGACAGACTGTTCTCAAAGTGGGATGGTTTATCTGGTTCCGGTTAAATACAAAAATAAATCCTTTTCGTTGGAAAAGGATTTATTTTTCTTTATGGGAAAAGAAATGCTCTTATTTCTTTAACTGGGCAATGGCGTTCAGGATATTCTTGGCCAAGCCGTGGTTAGGATCAATGGCTAACACTTTCTCGCAATAGTCTTTAGCTGCATCATAATCGTCTTTCTTGAAATAGTAGAAGGCAGAATAAACGAGACATTCTTTGCGTTCGGTATTATAGGATTCATCCTTGCTGGCCAGGCGCTCATATACTTTGTCGTAGCATTCTTTGACAGACTCAATAGGATTCTCCGGATCCAGAATAGTCTGGATACGTGCGCGCCACATAGGACCGAGATATGAATCCTTTGCCATTTCTTCAAGTTCAGAGAATACCTTGTCACCAGCTTCAACATATTTCTTTTTCAGGTCGGCTTTGGTGCTGTCCTCAATGCTTGCTGCACAAGCATAATAGATTTTACCCATTTTCAGGATGCCGTTAGCACTCTTCTTGCCTGGCTCTGCTATCTCAAGGTATTTCTTGTATGCGTTAACAGCTTTCTCAGCCTCACCGATTTTCTCATAGGCTTCACTCAGACCCAGTTGGATTTCGGCTTTCTCAGGATCTAGTTTGGCGGCATGCTCAAAGGAGCTAACCATCATCGCGGTATCCATTAGCATCTCTGCCAGCTGACCTTGGTATTTGTAGTCTGTACCATTATATAATGTGTCTTTGAAAGCACCAAAGAATTTGTCTGCGGCTTCCTTGGCACCCTGAACCTGCATGAGCTCCATGAGGTTGTAGAATTTCAAACGATTCAGACTCAGGGAATTAGGATTCTTGGGGAGGATAGAATTTACCTTATCCAAAGAACCTTGATAATCTTTCTTAATATATAATATGATGGCATATTCTTCCTGTGCCTCCAAATCCTCACCTTTGAATTCGGCGAAATAAGTGTCGTAAGCTTTGATGGCATCGTCAATCTTGTTCTGGTAATAATAGATTGAGCCCATGGCCTTGTTAACGTCAGGATCGGAGGGGAATTTCTCCTTAAACTGATGCAAGACCTCAAGGGAGCGCTCGGCATTAATATACTTATATACGTCTGCGGTCTTGAGATATGCACTTTTCTCATTTGGTTCAGCATTGATGGCTGCTTCATAGAGAGCCGATGCGTCACCATATTTCTTCAACTCATACAAGGCGTCACCATAGAGCATGACAGCGGGGAAATAACCTCCGTCTGTCTCGTATGCCAGACGCCCCATCTCGGCAGCTTGCTGGAAGAGTCCTGCCTTGAAGAAGTCCATGCCCACCAAAGTTAACGCTTCCTTCTTCTTTAACTCTTTTCTGTATTTCTTGTCTTCGATAAATGTGCTGAATTGCATAAGACCTGTCATAGGATCTGTCTTAGATACTGTAATAATGTTTGTTACAGCTTGCTTTGTCTCAGGAGTCAATGTGTAGTTGACGGTAGTTTTATCTGCATAGGCAACACCAGATGCAAATAAAAAACATGTGGTAAAAATAAATGATTTTACTTTTTTCATTGTTATTTTGTATTTATTCTTTTATATCTACTTGTTTCACATGTACAGGTACTATGGGGAGTAACTGTGAAGATTTTGTTATAATCAGCTGTCCTTCGGTATCAGTAAGATAATGATAGAAATTTCGGTTTAAAGCTTGAATGTATGGTTCTGTTGAGGAGATGAACAATTTTCTTGTGAGCGGATAATCGCCAGTTGCGATATAGTATTGTACTGGCTGAAAACTGTTGCTTTCCTCGGCAATAGAGGAATTGCTGACTCTCATCACTCTTACGCGGTCGTCAAAGGACAAGTTGGTTGTGTCGTTGAAATTACGTATCCAGTCCACTCCGATGATTCCTATGGCGTTGCGTACCTGAGACACATAAGTTATGACGTTGGGATTGGATTTGGCAGTTTTGAGATTTCCTTTCAACTCTTTTCCCCCACAAATAGAATCCCTGACAAAACGTACTGTGCTGGAATTCTCATCATCAAATACCAGTTCAATGTTTCCTTTAGTCTGGGCATTGGGAATTTGATTCCAAATGGTAATCTGGCCTGTCACAATTCTGCGGATGTCATTCACCGAGATAAGAGAGTCGGGATTGGCCTTGTTGATAATCAATGCGATGGCATCATAGGCAAAAGGATGGCTTTCAACAGATAATTGATGATTGTTCAAGATGTTCTGTTTCTCTGCATTACTCAAAGGACGGGTTGTGATAACCATGCGGAAACTGTCTTGAAGTATCAGGCTGATAGCTTTTGTCTCAGATACGAACGTTGTATCCAGAATGGCCTCAGGATATTTGGCGTGGAAAGCACGCATCTCTTGTTCCATGATAGGTCTGAAAGTCTCGTCACAAGCAACTTCAACAGTGTTAATTTCTTCCTCTGTTCTTTGCTTGACCGGACCTCCGCAGGAAATCAGTATGGAAATAGTCAATAGAGTGGCTATTATGTCTTTCCCAAAACTCATTGTTATCATAGTTTTAAATGCAAAGATACCGTTATTCTTGCTATTATTTAGATATTTTGTGCGATTTTTTCTTTCAATTCTTATATTTTGTTAAATAAGTGTTTTCGGACAAGGTCGACAGAACCCTGTCTTATGTATTGAATTCTGTAATGCCATTTTTATATGGCAGAGGCTGACAGAATGCATCTCGGCCACGTTGTTATGGCTTTGGTTGTTGTGAACACTATCAATGGTGGACAAAATATACAGGCAGTTGGAAATAGACGTCAACTGGTTTGCCGTTTTTGCGGCCGGGGATGAATTTGGGAAGTGATTTCACCACGCGGATGGCTTCCCTGTCGCTTGATTCTTCCAGAGGTTTTAGAATCTGTACTTTATCTATTTCCCCTGTGGCAGTCACAACGAACCGTAGAATAACAATTCCTTCTATGCCCTGCTTCTCTGCCTCTGCAGGGTATTTCAGGTGGTCTGCAATGTGTTTCATCAGAGCACTCTCTCCGTCAGGGAAACGTGGCATCTGGTCAACGTCAACGTAGCTGTAGACTTTTGTTGCTTCTTTTGTGTTGTTGATGTGTTTATTGATGTTCTGTATGCTGTTATGGGAAAACAACAAAAAAGCAAGAATGGATAGAATAAATGGTTTCATGATCATGAATGTGTAAATCTATTGCAAAATACTGATATTTTCACAGCTTTTTGATGTGATGGATAAAAATAAAGCGACAATGTTGTCATTGCCGCTTTATCTTGTATCAGAAGTTGTTGTATTATTCTAACTGGAATCTTACAGGTAACTGGAACCAAACGTTTACAGGCTTACCTTGCTGGCGGCCCGGAACGAACTTAGGCAGTGACTTTACGACGCGGACAGCCTCGCGGTCACAACTTGGATCCAAAGACTTCAGAATCTGAACTTCACCTACGTCACCAGTACCAGTTACGACGAAACGTAACATTACAAGACCCTGTATACCTTGATCTTGAGCAGCTGATGGGTATTTCAGGTGATCAACAATATACTTCATCAAAGCACTTTCACCGCCAGGGAATGTAGGCATCTGCTCTACATAGCTGAATACCTTAGCCTCTTCAGTGGGCTTGGATGTGATGACTTCCTTGATATCGGCGATATCCTTACCATGGACTTCATCATTACCCTTTACGTCGGCGATAGAAATGGTAACCTTACTTTCACCCAACTCTTTCTGAGACTTCATCTCGTCTTCCTTGGATACCTCCTCGTCTTTTACAATCTTAGGAGCGGTAAACTTGATAGAACTCTTGATTTGTTGTGGCTGAGCTTGTTTCGGTTCCACTTTCTTAATAATGTGCTTGTCCTCAATCTTAGCTTCTTCCAATTTGGAGAGCTGGGTGGTTGTCACAGTGTCTTGTGAACCTTGAGGTGCGACAGCTTTAATCAGGAATGGTAATATGTAGGCAAACAATACCATGCAGAACGTGATAATCAATGCCCTCAAATTACGGGCACCAGTCTCTGCTCTCAGGACGTAAGCACCGTATTCCTTGTTTTTGCCGTTAAATACCAGGTCGCACCAATTCTTTGAGTATAAATCTAAATTTGCCATAGTTTATTTACAATTTATTGGCTGCGAGCCTATTTGTTGTTCTTCAGGTGCTCAATCATCTGGTGGTCAAAATCTGTGATAGGTACGATAACGTATTTGCCTATATCGCAGATCTGCATTTCGTCCAACGCATCAATCAGGTTCTTGTAGCTTGCACCGTCAGAAGCCTTGATGATGACATTAGGCGTACCTTCTGCAGCACGAATGTCACCTAATTCTTTCTCAAATTCTTTCTTTTGCTGTTCTTCTTTCTGTACATTGCTCGTTACCATCGCAGCATACTTCTTGCGAAGTTGTTTAACCTTCTGGATAGCGTTGATGTTTTTCTGGGCAAGCATCTTGCGAAGACCGTTCTCACCATAGGATGTCTCTTTGAGATTATCAATCTCAGGAATACCCTGATAGTAATAAATCTTGTCGTCTTCATCAAGAAGAAGGGTTACAGCGTCGGATGCTTTGACTTTGTTCTGTTGCTCTTCTTTCAAATCCTCTTTGTTTGAAGGCATGTTAATCTCCATTGACTTAGGTCTTGAAAGGGTTGTACAGAGCATGAAGAAGGTAATCAGAAGCATCATCATGTCCACCATCGGCGTAAAGTCAACGCGGGCGTTAATTTTCTTTGCTTTTGCTAATGCCATAATTATCCTCCTTATTTATTCGTCAATAGCTTGTACTTTCTTAAGATTGGTAATGAGGTTGTAGCGGTTCTGCTTCAAGTCCTGCAATGAGTTCATCACGTTCTTGATAACCTTGTAAGAGGTTTTCTCGTCCGACTTGATGGAAATCTTGAGGTCAGGATTGATATCCTTGGCTGCCTCGACCCAATCTTTAAATTCATTATTCGCACTATCGCAAGGAACACCTTCGATGTCGTTGCTACTTAGATATGCCTCCCTGTTGGCGTCGTCCATGTCAAGCCATGCTTTAAGCTTGCTGATGGGAACACCGAAAGATGAGGCGTTGGCAAATGCGGCTTTCTCCTTCTGAGTGAAATTCAAGTTGTATTTCGCACTGATTTCGTCAAGGGTGGAGAAGAGGTCGCTCTTTTTGTCAAGTGTCATGAATACACGGCCTTTGGTGTCAATGAGAATTGTCATGACATTATGGTCGGGCACATTGATTGCTGACACTGAACCTGGAGTTGATACTGTGACAGGTTCTTTCTTGACGAAAGTAGCAGTCAACATGAAAAAGGTAAGCAATAGGACCATGACATCAGACATAGGCGTCATGTCTATGAAT
>ONKB01000047.1 GCA_900318305.1 uncultured Prevotellaceae bacterium
GAGCCCATTTTTTTCCTGATTCCTCGCCAATTAAGAATATTTTGGTTACTTTTGCAGTAAGAATCTTTGCGAAGATTGAAATCACCGACAAAAATGATAAACAGAGAATTGATTAGATTGAAGGTTGTGCAGCTGGTTTACTCCAACTATAAGAACCCCGGAAAAACATTAGAGAAAGCTGTAGAAGAACTGTCCTTCAGTTTAGCCCAATCCTACGACCTGTATCATTACCTGCTGTTGCTCATTCCCGAGATAACAGATTTCGGCCGCGAGCTGTATGAATCCTCCTATTCCCGCATGAAGAGCCTGGGAGAGTCAGAGACCCCTAACCCGCGCTTCATCAACAACCGCTTTGCCGCCCAGCTCGCCGCCAACAGCCAGCTCAACAAGTTTGCCGACAAGAAAGGCACCCACCACTGGCAAGAGGAAGAGGGTGAACTCCGCGCATTGTTCAAGATTATCAGCAGCAGCGAAATCTATGCCGACTACATGAACAGCGAGGAAGACAGCTATGAAGCTGACAAGGCATTCTGGAAAAAAGTATATAAGAAATACATCTGTGAGAACGAATCCATAGAGAGCTGCCTGGAAGAATGGAGCATCTACTGGAACGATGACAAATATATCATTGACACCTTCGTGCTGAAGACCATCAGCCACTTTAAGGAAACCAATGGCGCCGACCAGCCACTGCTCGCCGCCTATGACAAGGCAGAGGACTGGGAGTTTGCCCAGAATCTGTTCAAGAGTGCGCTGCTGAACAAAGCAGAATATGAGAAGCTCATCGCTGCCAACACCCATAACTGGACGCTGGAACGTCTGCCCGTCATTGATGTGGTCATCATGGTCACGGCACTGGCTGAAATCATCAATTTCCCCCAGATAGGCCTGAGTATCACATTCAACGAGTACATCAACCTCATCAAGGCCTACAGTACCCCACAGAATGCCTCCTATGTCAACGGACTTCTGGACAATATCGTCAAAAAACTCACTAAAGAAAACAAACTAATAAAACAGTAAACTATGATGACCACTTTAAGCATTATGCTCCAGGCTCAGACCGGAGGCTCACCATTATCTTTCTGGATAATGATTATCGCCATTTTCGCGATTATGTATTTCTTCATGATTCGTCCCCAGAAGAAAAAGCAAAAGGAAATTGAAAAGTTCCGCAACTCCCTTCAGGTAGGCGACAACATCATCACCTCCGGCGGTATCCACGGCGTTGTAAAACAGATTGACCCCGCCAACAATATCGTAACCATAGAAATTGCCTCCGGCGTAAAAATCCAGATAGAGAAGAGCTGCATCTACTCTCGCGAGGGTCTGGGCCAGCAGGCTTAATCTAACCCGGCGCAAGCCTTTTAATGATGACAACAACGAGACACAGTTCCATCGGAAAGAGATTCCTGTCGGCCATATTCAACAGGGAGTTCTTTCTGTTTCTGGTATGTCTGAGCCTGTCGGGCATGTTCTGGTATATCGTGTCGCTGAACGAAGAGCGCGAAGCCGACTTCAACCTGAGACTGAACCTCAAGAACGTGCCTGAGAATGTTGTCATCACCACAGGACTGCCCTCAAATGTCAAAGTCACCCTGAAGGACAGAGGGGCACAACTCCTGTCATATAAATACTCAGGAGGGATGCCAACCATTAACATCGACTTCAAGAACTACGACCAGCAGTCAGGGCATGTCATCCTGAAAAACAGCGACATCACCAAGACGCTCATGGCGAAACTGCAACCTACGACCAAGATTACCGCCATTAGCCCCAGCGTGCTGGACTATTATTACAACTTCGGCCTCCATTCCAAACTCCCAGTGGTGCTCCGCGCGTCGCTCAACACAGAAAAATTCTATAACATCGCATCGGTAAGGCTCTATCCCGACTCTGTCAACGTATATGCCTCCAAACAGTTGCTCGATACGCTGACAGCAGTATATACCGAGTACATCTCCCTCTCCCATCTCAAGGAGAGAACCGTGCGCCGCCTGCCATTGGAGAAAATAAAGGGCACCAAGATGGATCCCGACAAGACCCTGCTCAGAGTGGATATTGACCAGATTACCGAAAAGACGGTTACCGTTCCCATCAAATGGGTAAACTTCCCTGCCACAAAGGTACTCAAGACCTTCCCTTCCAAAGTCAAGGTGAAATTCCAGGTGGGTACCGCCATGTACAGACAAAGAAAAGCCGAAGACTTTGTCATCGTCGTCAATTATGAGGACATCCTCAACAGCAACAAGGAAAAACTGCACCTGTCGCTCAAGAGCATTCCCACAGGCGTCACACAAGTCCACATCATTCCTGAGGATGTTGACTATCTCATAGAGGATGTATCGGAAGAAGAGTAGCATCGGTATTACCGGAGGAATAGGCAGCGGCAAGTCGTATGTCTGCCATATCCTTGAGGAATACGGCATTCCCGTATTCTATACCGATGACGAGGCTAAAAAAGAGATGCTTGAAAACAAGGACATCCACAAGGCACTGGCCCGGCTGACGGGTAAAGACGTTATCCTCCCGGACGGTGGCCTCAACAAACCTCTGCTGGCACACTATATCGCCCAGGGGGACAGCTATGCCCAGGAAGTCAATGCCATTGTGCATCCTGCTGTCAGGGAAAGGATGAGGAAATGGCTGAAAGCCCAACAGCAACCCATCGTAGCCGTTGAATGCGCCCTGCTCTTCGAGGCAGGCTATCAGGCAGACCTGGACTACGTCATCGCCGTCACTGCTCCCGAGGACATCAAGATTGAAAGAGTGATGCAACGTGACGGGCACACGCGGCAGCATATCCTGAAGATGATGGCCCTCCAGCTGCCCGACGAAGAGAAAGCCGCCAAAGCCGATGCCGTCATCGTGAACGACAACACCCATCCCCTACGCCCTCAGATTGAGGCAATACTTACCTGCCTCACCCCCATCCCCTCCAAGCCTCTCCCTTGAGGTGAATTGACCCCAAAATTTTGTCCTTTTTGGTACTTTAAAGTACAAGAATGGACAAAATAGGGCTTTTTTAGTGTTTTCAAGCCTTAAAAACGGACGCTCCGCTTGCCTCCATTTTTGGGCCGTTTCCATGGTCTTTCTTGCTGATTTATCAGGCAGTTACGC
>ONKB01000076.1 GCA_900318305.1 uncultured Prevotellaceae bacterium
CACGAGATCATTTCGCCTGTCATTTTAAAGTCATTTGGCCTGTCCCAAGATTTGCCTTTGTCCCAAAATGGACAAAATCGCAGGCGGTAAAAGTGAAGGATAAAGGGGAAAATAGATTAACGAGCCAAAAAAGTTACCATATAAAAGATTAGAGAGAGCAAAATTTTGCTCTCTCTAATCTAACCAATATTATAAATTAGAATTATTTCCCTTTCAAAAGTAACCAAGCGTCTGAATAGGATGAACGCAACTGGTTACGTGACTGTACTGCTGCAGCTTTATCATCAAAAGACGTAGCAGCCACACGATAGAATTTAATTCCAGGATTATAAACAATAGACGGATTATATCCTTTTGCCTTCAATGTCTGCTGCAAACCTTCTGCATTTGCCTTCAAAGAGAAACTACCACAAATAACGCTGTAGGCCTTCAAGGCAGGACCGCTGATGAGGTTAACACTTTCAGTACGAACAGGCTCGTTGGAAACATCAACTGTCTGTGTCTGAGTAGCAACAGGTGCAATTTGAACATTCTGGTTTGTAGGAACTGTCGTAGCTACTGTCTGCTGAGTCTGAGCAGCTTGAGCCTGTGCTTTCTCATAAGCTTTTTTATAAGCACTTTCACGAGATTTACAAGAAGTCATCAAAGCGACTGCGCAAAGGGCAAATGCCAAAATAGAAATACTTTTCATTTTCATTTTCTTGGTAATAATTAGAATATTTAAGTTTGTTATTTTGTACAAATTTACGATTTCTATTCCAAACAAAGAAATAAATCCTGGAAAAAACGAAAAAAAATCTTACTTCTTGCCATTTTTTTTACTGTTTTACTATTTTTTTACAATGCATTTGCCTTAGATAACAAAAAAAATATGTAAGTTTGGCATTGAAAAAACAATCAAACATTAATATTATGAGAAATGGTATAAATATTTTCGCTGCTGTTTTGGGCGGTGTAGTAATCGGTTTAGGTATCGGTGTTCTTTTCACTCCAGAGAAGGGTTCCGAAGTTCGCGCCCGCATAGCTGAGGCTATCAAGGCAAGAGGCATCAAGCTGAACCGCAAAGAAATGGAGAACCTCGTTGATGACATCACCGACGAACTCAAGACAGAAGACTGATTTTTTCTTTGAGCAATAAAAAATTCGCCTTTGGGAATAATCAATGTTCTCAGAGGTGATTATTGTGTATCTACAAAAATCATAAAGTATGGAGACCACCACGGATGTGATAGTGAAATTGGTTGAGTCCTTGAAACGTTATTTGGGATACCAGAAGAAATACATCACCCTTGACCTCACCGAGAAACTGACTCTGCTGCTCACAGCTCTGATTATCGGTGCCGTTATTTTCGTTATTGGTATCATAGCTGTCATCTTTATCGCTCTGACCATTGCCGCTGCCATCAAGGCATGGTCGGGAAGCGCATGTCTGGCATACGGCATCATAGCGGCATTCTTCATTCTGACCTGCGTCGTGATTTTCCTCATGCGCAAACCATGGATTGTAGACCCGCTGACAAGACTTTTCTCCAACATCCTAATGGACCAACAAGAGGCAGACGACAATGAAGAAGATTTCTAAAGACAGTTCGGCTTTTGTAGAGATACGACGGCAAAAAGAAGAGGCGTTGCAGAACATTCGCAGGGAAAAATCTCTTATGCAGATTTACTCCACAGCATTGCTTAGTCCCTTGAAACATAATAACAAGGGTGTCCCCACAACTCCAATGAAATCCCTCTTCAATACCATCAGCAATGCCAGCTATACCGTGAAGCTGGTAAGAGGTGTTTTCAAGGTGTTTAAACTGCTCCATTAATAAAGCTACCAACAGACAAGGCACAATCACTGTATCCTACTTCGATATAACTCATGAGCAGAATTATGGCTATCGACTATGGTGCAAAGCGCACAGGCATTGCCGTAACTGATCCTTTACAGATTATTGCAGGCGGGCTGACAACGGTGAAAAGCCACGAACTGATGAACTTCCTCAAAGAATATATTGCAAAAGAAGATGTTGAGAGCATAGTTGTGGGAATGCCTATGACACTTAAAGGTACATTATCCGAAAATGCCGGACGCACCAGCCGTTTCATCGCTGAGTTTGTAAAGGCATTCCCCGAGATTCCTGTCATCACATATGATGAACGGTTTACCTCATCACTCGCCCACCGTACGATGATAGATAGCGGCATTGGCAGGAAAGCCCGTCAGAATAAATCCCTTGTAGATGAGATAAGCGCAACCATCATCCTGCAATCATATATGGAAGAGAAGAGAAACAAAAGATAA
The DNA here is from genome assembly GCA_900318305.1 of uncultured Prevotellaceae bacterium. Lineage (GTDB taxonomy): Bacteria > Bacteroidota > Bacteroidia > Bacteroidales > Bacteroidaceae > UBA6382. Next base: position 2,294 of record ONKB01000076.1, read on the forward strand.
AAAGCAAAAACTAATATATTAATAATGGTATTACCTATTTATATTTACGGACAACCCGTCCTTCGCCAAGTGAGTGAGGACGTAGACCTAAATGAGAAAGAAAGTCTCATTGCCCTCACCCAGGATATGTATGACACACTAAAACACTCTGGTGGTGTAGGTCTGGCGGCCCCTCAGATTGGCAAGGCTATCCGTGTGGTAGTCATTGACCTTGATGTAATATCTGAAGACCTTCCTGAATACAAAGGTTTCCGTCATGTGTTCTACAATCCACACATTATAGAGACAAGCGAGGAAGAGGAGACCATCAGCGAAGGATGCCTGAGTTTGCCCGGCATATCTGAAGACGTAACCCGTCCGAGCCGTATAAGGGTCACATACTATGATGATAACTTCGAGAAGCATGACGAATGGGTGGAAGGTTATCTGGCAAGGGTAATGCAACATGAATTTGATCATCTTGAGGGCCATGTGTTCATAGACAGGATATCGCCCTTCCGCCGCAAGATGAATTTTAGCAAGATCAACAATTTCCTTAAAGGAAAGGCACGCTGTAACTATAAAGTTAAAACTGTGAAAAAGAAGTGAGAAGGCTCCTTTTCATACTTGTTCTCTTCGTTGCGGCACTTCCTCCCAAATTATCAGGGCAGACCAACACCGACGGTGTCATCACCATAGGCCGCAATGCCCTCTACTATGAGGACTATGCCCTCTCCATACAATATTTCAACAAAGCCATACAGGCGAAACCTTACCTCTATGAACCATACTTCTTCCGAGCCATTGCCAAATATTATCTGGAGGACTATATCGGTTCCATAAAGGATTGCGACGCCTCGCTTGAACGCGACCCTTTCATAGATGACACATACAAGTTGCGCGCCATCAACTACATTATGACTGAACAGTATGCCAAAGCCATACAGGACTACCGCAAACTTATCAGTATGGAGGTTGAGAACCGCGACATGTGGTCAAACATGGTATTGTGCGAGACGCAGCTTGACAGCCTAGAGACAGCCAACTTGATGCTTGACACCATGATAAACAAGTGGCCCAGATACTCACGATGCTATATCTTGAAGGCCCAGATAGCAGTACAACGCAAGGACACCATCGCCGCCGATACTCTGTTGGACAAAGCCCTGGAGATAAGTCCTTATGAAGTGGATGCATGGGCTGCCAAGGCACAATTACTGCTGCAACGTCACTTCTATCCCGAGGCAGAGGCAGCATACGACAAAGCCATATTGCAGAAACCCAAAGAGTCGGGATTCTACCTCAACAGGGCTCTTGCTCGATATAAGCAGAAAAACCTCAGAGGTGCCATGGACGACTATGACATCTCGCTTGACATCAATCCCGAGAACTATCTGGCGCACTATAATCGCGGACTGCTCCGCATGCAAGTAGGTGAGAATAATGCTGCTATCACCGACTTTGACTTCGTTCTGAAGCGAGAGCCCAACGACAGGCTCGCCCTGTTCAACCGTGCCACGCTGTCAGAACTCACAGGAAACTACAACTCCGCCATACGCGATTATACCACCGTTCTTGAACAATATCCCAACTTTCTTACAGGATATGAGAACAGAGCACGGTGCTATCGTGCTATCGGCGACAACAAGAATGCTCTCGCCGATGAAAGGAAAGTATATATAGCACGACTTGACGAGGCTTTCGGCACCAAGAAGAATACAACCAGAGAAACCCGCAAGCAGAAAGAGCAGAACATTGACGATTACGGAAAAATCGTGGTGGAAAACGACGAGGACAACCTGGCCAAGTTCTACTCCAACGACTACCGAGGCAGAATACAAAACCGCGACGTGGCAGTTGCCCTGCAGCCCATGTTCACCTTCACATTCTCCAAGGTTGACAACGGCCTTTCAAAGCGCTACAACTATGCAGCCTTCGTAGAGCGAATCAACGTGACCAAGGAACTCTACTATCCGCTTTACCTGTCCACCTATGAGGCTCAGACAGACATTACCGACATTGATATCATCCACAAAGAAGACGCACGTGTGGTTGACCTGATTAGCACCCACAAAGACGCAGCGCAGCTGCATTTCTACCATGCCGTATATCTTGCCGCAGAAAGAAACTACATAGATGCCATGACCAGTCTTGACAATGCCATTAAAAATGCTCCCGACCATGTAGCGGCTTTGTTCCTGCGCGCAAGCCTCAAGGCACGTCAGGCGGAAATCAACCTCCAATACTCACCTGCCGGCAAGAAAAGCATAGATGCCGCAAACATGAAGGGTGAAGAATATAACATCCTTATCAAGTCAGCCATACAGGATATCACAGATGCCATTATGGCTGATGACACCTGCCCATATCTCTACTATAACAGGGGGTGCCTATATGCCAAGATAAAAGACAATGAGAATGCCTTGAAGGACTTCAACAGCGCACTTCAACTAAATAGTTCACTTGGAGAAGCATATTACAACCGGGGCATTCTGAACATACAGGGTGGCAATGCCCAGGAGGGTTTCGAGGAGCTGAGTAAAGCCGGCGAGCATGGCCTATATTCCGCCTACAGCCTTATCAAGCATTTCCGCAAGCAGAACACTACAGGAAACAAGAAAGAATAAAAGGCATCCGGACAAATCCAGATGCCTTTTATTCTCCATTATAACATACCTCCTCAAGATTTTGAAGGAGTCTTTTTGGTTTTTGTCCTGGATGTTTTCTCCTTACTGTTCCCTTTCAGCAATTCCAGCGTCTTCTGCAAATGGGCTATCTCCCTATCCTTGCGATTGATCTCGTCCTCCTGATTGCGTATGGTCATCATCAGCGGAGAAATCTCTTCGTTTTCCAAGTCAGGATAGAGATTATTCACACGAGTAATATAGTCGCCAAGAATGTTCATGTAGTTGGTGAAAGCATCGTAGGCAGTATCATATATACCTCTGTAGGAATTCTCAGCACCAGGCTTGGTAGACATGAAGCGGAAATTATTGGTTGCCTGAAGGTAATCCCAGTCCTGCTGCAGGCGACGGTCGTTGCACACCATCACCCGGTCGGCTATGCTGTACAGTTTCTCATAAGCCTCCTGTTGCATAACATTGCCCAGCCAGGGACTAAGGTCACGCTCCTCATCCACCCAGGAAATTGGGTCAGTGACATTGATTGGTCCAACAGATTTCATCTTCTTGCAGACCTCAGACGGAGTGGCAAACTTGATGTCCCGTTTCTTTGCCTCGCCGGGCAAAGCCTTGAAGAAATCAAGGATATTTGATGACAACGGCTGGAAGATGCCTAATGCACATAGCTCCATAAACAGATTAACCAGTTTCTCATCTTCGGGCAACTGAGCAATCCAATCCATGTATTTGTCTGCCATCAATGGATATTCTGACCAGTTATAATCTGCAAAACGGAAACTGATATCCTCCGACAAGCGGTTATCGCGCAGCAAGAGTTTAAGCGAAGGGGCCTGTGTACAGTTATATACAAAATGGGGGCTCTTCCACCCCAGCACATGCTTTGCACCTTCAGTAAGCATAGCCTTGAAACCCATCTCATAGACAATACGTCCTATGTCATCGCTATAGATGGAACAGGAGTTACGGAACACCGTAGGCTTAACACCGAAAAGTCCCTCCACCTTCTCGCAGAGGTGTTTCACCTCAGCGCGGAATGCCGACTCGCTGCCAAGAGACGCCAGACCATGGGAATATGGCTCTGCCACAATCTCACAACAGCCCGTCTTGACCAGTTTGATTAACAAGCCGATAACCTGTGGGGCATGAGTCTCAAGCAATTCGATAGAACATCCCGACAAGGAAATGGCGCACTTGAACGCCCCATTGTTCTCGTCGGCCATCTCTATCAAAGTGTTCAAAGCAGGTATATAGGAGTTGTTGGCCGTCTCCACGATGCTGCGCTCATTCTCGTAGTCATCATAGTAATAATGATCAGAACCAATATTGAAAAAGCGGTACCGCTTGAGATGGATGTTCTGATGCATTTCAAAATACAGACAAATGGTCTTCATATTGTTGTAACAATTTTATAATCTGTTAAATATCTACTTTTTTACTTACCTAGGAGTCTGTCGTAATGGGAGCGGATGCGCACTCCCACCTTCTCCCAAGTGATGGCATCTACCTCTCGCTTGCCCTCCACACTGAGGTAATTGTGAAGTGACTCATATTTGCACAAAGCATAGATGGCATCAGCCATCGACTGGATATCCCAGTAATCAGTTTTGATACACTTGCTCAGTATCTCACCACATCCTGACTGCTTGCTTATGATACTCGGTACCCCGCATTGCATCGCCTCCAGGGGAGAGATACCGAAAGGCTCCGACACAGATGGCATCACATAGACATCACTGTCACGGAATGCCTCGTACACAGCATCGCCTTTCATAAAACCGGGGAAATGGAACCGATGGGAAATGCCTTTCTGAGCCACCAGTTCAATCATAGCATTCATCATATCGCCACTTCCTGCCATGCAGAAACGTATATTGCGTGAACGTTCAATAACAAGCTTGGCAGCCTCGACAAAATACTCAGGGCCTTTCTGCATAGTGATACGTCCGAGGAAAGTAACCACTTTCTCTTTCTTCTCACTATACGGCCTGCGTTTATCCACCATCTGTTGTATCCGGTCTGGCAAGGGGTAAACTGCATTATGCATAGCAAAACACTTGTTGGGATCTTGGTGATACTGGTTGATGACCGTCTGGCGCGTAAGTTCGCTAACACACATAATACAGTCGGCATGATCCATTCCGTCCTTCTCTATGCCATAGACAACAGGATTGACCTTTCCCCTACTCCTGTCAAAATCGGTAGCGTGGACATGAATGACCAGAGGAGCACCCGAAAGCTGTTTGGCATATATACCGGCTGGATAGGTCAGCCAATCGTGGGCATGAATAATGTCAAACTGCTGCTGACGGGTCACCACACCTGCCACTATGCTATAGTTGTTGATTTCCTCATACAGATTGTCAGGGTAACGGCCAGAAAACTCAATGCCTCCCAAACTGTTTGTATGGATGTATCGGAAGTCCGCATATATGTTGTTGCGCATTTCATAGTACAACTCTGGAGACATCCTGTTGCCCGAGCGTGCGGTGACATCACCAGGACTGACATCCTGCCATACTACAGGGACACAGTCCATGGGGATAATCTTCAGGAAACTTTGGTCCTCATCGCCCCAAGGCTTAGGCAAGCAGAAAGTGATATCCATATCTGGCTGTGCTGACAGTCCTTTGGTCAGGCCATAACTCGCCGTACCAAGACCTCCCAGGATATGAGGGGGGAATTCCCAGCCGAACATCAATACTTTCATTGTCTTTTATCTATTATATCATTAAAACAACGTTATTCACTCTCATAGTCATCAAGCAGGCGAAGGGCCCTCAGTATGCCGGCAACATTGATGGCAAATGATATTGCCCCACGGCCATGGAATGGCGGATTGCCGTCGAACAGCTCGGGGACAGACCCCAATGCATGGAACCGCATCTCATCCTCGAAGCCTATCATCTGGTTCTCTATAAAGGTAAGTCCGCTCCGCTTGTATATACGCATATATGCTTCCAGATAGAAGCCTGCCAACCACGGCCAAGCGGTTCCCTGATGGTAGGCATAGTCACGTTTCCAGTTGGGTCCCTCATAAATCGGATTATATGCCCCGCTCTTGGGGGTAAGAGAACGCAAACCCTTGGAGGTACGCAACTCCCGTGTGCAGATATCCAGCACGGACTTCTGCTCCTCGCGTGTCAGAGGGCTGAAGTGCAGGGCTATGGCAAACACCATATTAGGGCGCACGTCCCAGCATACATTATCCTCGTCAACATAGTCATAGAGATAGCCATACTTGTTGATAAAAAACTTGCGGAAAGAAGAATAAACCTTCTGTGAAAACTCGCTGTAGAATTCCGCCTTGTTTCTATGGCCTGAGGCATTGAGCATCTCGGTCCAGAAACATACGGCATGATACCACAGGGCATTAAACTCAACCAGATAGCCCGAACGTGGTATCACAGGCCTTCCCTCACTCTCGGAGTTCATCCAGCTAACAGCGACATCACGTCCGTTGGAATAGAGCAAACCATTATCATGGACAAACAGATTAGGGTGCTTGCCACCCATGATGAACTTCATAATCTGGTCAATAAGCTTGCCGTATTTATGATAGCAATGTTCCAGCGAAGTAAATCTAGCATATTGCTGGAGACACCATATTGCCCAAAGCGGCACATCAGGCTGATGCACCTCATAAACCTCCACATTAACCCCATCACCGTCCATCCATTGCTTCAAGGCCTTGGCGGCAGTCGTCATATAGAGTTCAAATTTCTCCTGCTCACCAATGTACAGGCTCAGTCCAGGCATAGCAATGAAGAAATCACGCGCCCGGCACTTGAACCAGGGATAGCCCGCCTTTATGTAGTGTTCGCCCTTCTTCTCAATATGGAACTGATGTGCAGAGCGCACCAGGCAGTTATAGAAACTAGACATAGGCTCCTTGGTTTCCAGTTCCTTGTCCATAGTGCGTTTTATTGCCGTAGGATGGATTTCTGAGATACCGGCAGAGAAGACAATGCTCTCTCCTTTCTTGATAGGCATTTCAAAATAGCCTGGCGTAAAGAGGTCCTCGTTTGAGGAATAGCCGCGCTCCCGTTCACGGGGATAGTCAAAGCCCATATACCAGTCGGGAGCGTAATTGAAGTCATTCTTCTTGCTCGTCTGCATATACAGGTCAGGATAACCTTGGTACATACACATCTTCACTCCATTGGCAACAGGCTCATAACTCCCGTTGTAGGAATTGTTACGGCGGGTAAACTCCCTCACACTCCTGAAAGCCGTGAAAGGACGCAGCCTGAGCAGGGTGGCCGAATGGGCGTCAAGCAAGGTGTAGCGAATCATCACCCTCTGGTCATTCGACATGAAGACAATCTCCTTCTGTAGTATCACGCCGCCCACCCGGTAGATGACGGTGGGTACTTTGTCCCACACAAAACGGACAATATACTTGTGTCCCTTGGGACTGTAGTTCTCTCCCTGAAACTTATGTATGCCCAAATTAAACTCCACGCCATGCTGCACCACTGTCTCATCCAATGACGACAAAAGCACATGGCTCTCATTGTCCAGTTGAGGTACTGGCAGAACAAGCAAGCCGTTATATTTACGAATGTTGCACCCCAGCACAGTCGTGCTGCAGAAACCACCCAGACGGTTGGTCAACAGAATCTCCTTCGTCATGGAAATCTGCAGATTTGTCATCTGACCTTTATCAAACTGCAGATAACTATGATTTTTAGCCTTCAGTTCTGCTATCAACCTGCTATCATTATTTTTTATTATCATTCTATATATTCTGGTCTCTCGTTTATCTCTTTCAAAGATAGACAATTATTTATTAACAATGCAAGAATAATCAAAAAGTTTTGCAAATAATCTGCAAAATCCACCTTACAATCTGTTATTCTCAGCATTCTACGTCCATATTGTCATTTCTCTGGCGATTATTAAACCATATATTAACATAAAACACCATTCTCCTCGGTTTATTTCCAGAAATCTATTTTATGACAG
>ONKB01000048.1 GCA_900318305.1 uncultured Prevotellaceae bacterium
AAGCCTGTGCGGCGCATGAACTGTACGGGATAGCTCATTCCGGCACGGGTGGTGCTGACACCATGGGTGAAACTGCTGCCATGGAATACTATCTTGTGACGGAAAGGAGAGGCAAGTGGCTCTATCTTGGCATCTTCAGGGATACAGATTTTGCATGAGCGTATCTCGGAATAGATGGGGAGATAAAGCAGACACTCTTTCTCGCCTTCTGCCATGTCGGACACAATGGTCACGATTTTGCTGGCGTCATAGTGATTCTGGGGGAAGTCATTCATTCCTGCCCACAGCCATTTGCCGTCTTTCTTGATATAGAGGTCAAAGCCGCGATAAGAACGGTAGGAGTCGTTTTTCACTTCCTTGAAGTCGGCAGATGCACCGATGGCGGTGGCATTGGTCTTGAACAGAACAGCCAGACCAGCTGGCACACGGCACTGGAAATTCTCTCCCGGGGTAAATCCCTTGTACTTCACGGTATCAATCCTGTGATAAGGATTGGGGGTGTTAAAAGCCTTGCCGACTAAAGTCATGTCAGAAGCCTCGATGCGCTTCCACTTGATTTGGGCACTTGCTGCTGATGCTACAAGCAATGTTACGAATACAAAAACTATCTTTTTCATTTTTCTTATTTGTTTTGGAATGTAAAATTACGTATTATTACCGATTTCATCAAGAAAATCTGACAGTTTTTCTGTCTCACTATTAAATATCTGTGTTTGCTTAGAGACTGTAATAAAGAAAAAACAGGAAATATCCCCATAGCCCCCATAGGCCCCATCCGCCCCATTAGCCCCATTGCCCTTAAAAAAAACGGGTGCAGAAAATCTGCACCCGTAAGAATAAAATAATAACTAAAAATGATGTATTAAGCGGCTTTTTTGTTTTCTTCCTTAGTAGCTGGCTTGGGAGCATCTGGTCTCATGGGGAAATTCCTGTTGCCAAATTTCTTCCCGAAATGCGGTTTCTGGGGCTGGTGGCCACCGACAATGGAATGGAATACGCCTTCGTGGCTGTTGTTGTGGAATATCCTGGACACCTGCTTGGCGCTGAGAACTTTGCGGAACTTGCTGTAATAGTTCTCCTGGATGGTGTTTATCTTGGCGGTGCGTTCAAAACGTGCCTTGAACATCTCGTCTATCTCTTTGTCGGTGAGCTGCATAGGTTGCTGACTCTTGTCTTTAGTCAGTTCCTCCTTAGGTTTTTGCCCTATCTGGAAAGCCTTTTGCATCTCCTCCAGGTAGCTTTTGTACAAAGGAGAGAATTTCGCAGCTGTCTCCTCGCTCAACATAAGTTCGTTGCAGATGCGCTTTGTGCGCATTTCAATGGCTTTGGCTGGATCCATGTTGTGGGGTTTCTTGACAGCGAAGTGTTTCTGCTTATTGACTTTGGAAAGTCTTGTCTGTGCGTTTGCATTCAGACTGAGCACTGTGAAGAGTAAAGTGAGTGCTATAACGATGTACTGTTTCATAATGTCTTTTTTTTAATGGTTGATATGACTTGTTTCTCGAGAATCGTTTTTTGTTGTTTCTGTTGATAAGATGCCCGTATAAGTTCAAGGTTAAAAAAGAGTTGCTTAAAAATTGTTAATCCTCTGCATTTCCCCTGTGACCTGAGTTGAACAAAAGTCAAAGAGTCCATATTATTGTGGATAAAAAAGCCTCGCCAATTCTGGCGAGGCTCATGAGTATATGAATAAAAGCTTAGAATTCTCAGAAGAGTCCGGCTTTGCCAAGGACGATAAGCATGATGTAGCCAATCAGCATTCCGGTAACGCCCATGATGAGGCCTACCCGTATCATGTGTTTCTGCTCAATCAGTCCTGTTGCATGAGCCAGGGCATTGGGAGGTGTGGATATGGGGAGTACCATGGCCAGGGATGACCCTAGGGCAACGCCGATAAGGAGGGTTGAGACGCCTCCGTAGGGTGCCAGAGTAGCTGCGGCTGACATGCCTGCCATAGCCAGGATGGGTATAAGCAGGTTGGCGGTCGCCGTGTGGGATATGAAGTTGGCCATGGCATAGCACAATATGCCGGAACCAATGATCATCAGTACAGGTGACCAGGTGCTAAATGGTATGATCTGAATGAGATGGCTTGCCAGACCTGTGTCCTGCAGGGCCACACCAAGAGCAAAACCGCCTGCCACCATCCACAGTACAGCCCAGTTGATTTCCTCCAGGTCGATGCGGGTGATAATGCCCGCGAGACTGAATGCGGCAACAGGCAGCATGGCAACTACATTGGAGTTGATGCCCGACACTTTGTCGGTCATCCATAACAGGATGGTGATGACAAATACGATATAAACCAGTTTCTCCTGCCATTGTTTCAGGGGCCTCTCTTTCTTGTCCTCAATCTGGAGTTCGATGCGCTTCTGGGTAAAGGGGAACATCCACAGCAGGACGCGCCATGCAATAAACAGGAGCACAAGTGCCAGGGGGAACATATATGTCATCCACTGGCCGAAGCCGATATTCATGTTCATTCCTTCGGGATCGTTGAGGAATTTCAGGGCTATGGCATTAGGAGGCGTACCGATAGGGGTGCCGATGCCACCGATATTGGCTCCGATGGGGATAGCCATGGCCAGACATATCTTACCTTTCCCGTTGGCGGGCAGGGATTTCAGTACCGGCGCCAGGAAAGTGAGCATCATGGCGGCAGTCGCTGTGTTGGACAGGAACATGGAGAAAATGCCGGTAACCAAGAGGAATCCCAGCAATACATTCTCTGACTTTGTGCCAAAGGGCTTAAGCAGTATGCGGGCAAGCTTGACATCAAGTCCTGACTTTGTCGCAGCAATGGCCAGGATAAAACCGCCGATGAACAGCATGATGATCGGGTCGGCAAAGCAGGCCATGAGTTTCTTGTGTGATAACAATGTCCCTAAAGCCTCTGGACTATAACCTTCACGCATGTAACAGAGACTGCTGTCGCTCACGCAGAAAAGGAGTATCACGATAAGGGTTACCGATGTGTTCCAGGCTGGAACAGGTTCGAGAATCCACATCAGCGTTGCGAAGCAGAACACAGAGATGGTGCGCTGCTCTACTACAGTCAGGTTGGGAATACCGAAGAAGGCCGACGGCAAGTTCCAAAGCAGCACCATGACGATGGTGCAGAAAATGAGTTTCATCAAACGCTTGTAGCGTGTTGCCTCGCGCAAGAGATATTTGGTATTTCTGCGCTGTTCCTCCAAATGATATCCTATGTAATTTTTAAACATGGTAAAAAGTATAATTTTGTTTGTTTTGCGGTGCAAAGTTACGAAGAGAAAAGCTGTCTATATATAATATTTGATTATAAATACAGATAGTAGCTATCGGTAAATCAAATAAATTTATTACCTTTGTATGGATATAAACATTAATGGAAATTTATGGAACTGCGCCAATTGAAGTATTTCGTTAAAGTTGCTGAACTGCGGTCATTTTCTGAGGCTGCGCGGCAGTTGAATGTTACTCAGAGTACCGTTTCGCAGCAGGTCCACCTGCTTGAGGAGGAACTGGGTGTGGAACTCCTCATCCGCAATTCGCGCCAAGTTGTTGTCAGCGACATCGGAATGGTCTTCCTGCCGCAGGCGAAACGTGCGCTAAGTGAAGCAGAGGCCTGCGTGGAGCGCATTCACGATGTCAGGCAACTCAATGTGGGTGAGTTGAGGATAGGGACTACCCCCACGTTTACGCCATTGTTGAAAGAGACCATCTTGCGATTCATGGAAATGTATCCTGGCATTAAGGTAGACGTCTTTACCAAGTCTGTGGAGACACTGATGAGTATGCTCGACAAGCAGGAAATTGACTTGGCGCTGAGTTATAAGTCAAATAGGAGATACCCCAACATTCACTCCCACATCCTTTTTGACAATCGACTGGCTGTTGTTGTCAACAAAAATCACCCGATTGCTTCGTTGAGAAAAATCAGTCTGGCCCAGCTGGGGCATTACCCCTTGGCACTGCCTACAAAGGGCATGCAGGCACGGAACACTTTTGACAGAATTGCTGAAACAAAGCATTGCCACTTTGATGTCCGACTTGAAGTCAATGATGTGAATGTGCTGTTGGAAGTGGTGAGGTCCACCCAGTTGGTCACCCTGCTTTCTGAGGCAACATCCAAGCGCATGGAGGGAATCGTTGCAGTCACCCTGGATGAGCGGAATGCGGCTATGGAAGGCTCCTTTCATGTCAAGAGAGACGTATATCGCAAGAATGCCACGAAAGAGTTCCTGCGTCTCCTCCGCGAGACGCGCCCCTACGGCCTCGCCATGATGGAACTGCTGTGATCCTCCATCTCCATTCCGTCATTCGCCTCGCCGCCCATGGTTCTCCTGGCGGTGTCAGTACCTAATTTGCCCCCTATATTTGTAAATATTTTACAAATAAAAGTTACCTTAGTTTAAAAAGAAATAGTAATTTTGTAAATTAAAAATAGACTCAACTGGCCAAGCAAAAGATGCCGTCAGCGATGCGGTTCCAAGTCATTGGAAACCATGATGGTAAGAGGTGCATAAAAGGGCGAGTCTTAGTGACATAAAGTCATGGCAGATAAACGCGAAAACGCTGAAAATGCCATTCTGGGGTCAGCCGCAGTGCATAAGACCTCTGCCTTTGGCGTAAATGACGGTAAATGGTATATCGCCTTGTGCAAGAGCACGCGCGAACGTACTATCCGCGACAGGCTCCTGAAAGCCAATTACCAGGCTTATGTTGCCAGCAGGGTAGAGACCCGTGTTTACAAAAGCCGCAACCGCAGGCAGGTGGAGACAATTGT
>ONKB01000049.1 GCA_900318305.1 uncultured Prevotellaceae bacterium
CCAAACTCTTTACCTTCTGGTACAAGAGGCTCAGGTAAGAAACATCATTTTCAATGTACACTTTTAAAAATATGATTAATTGTTTGGTATATTGAAGAAATGTTTAGTATTTTTGTGGTTAACAAAACTTAGGCGATTTACATTTCATAAAAAATTATATATTAAAATATGTAATATGAATACCCGGAAGATGCACAGGACACCTGTATCAGCCACTCCGTTAGTGTATTTTGAACCTAAATTCTCAGCAAATCCCTTCCACTATCCCGTTGCAGGTCCCATGTCTCAGAGGTTGTTGGGATTATTTGAGAACGGAACGCTCATCTTCTCAGGGAGCAACTATGTAAAATTCTACGTCAAGGATGGTGAACTTATATCGTTCTTTTTAGGTGACGAAGGTCTGCATCCATAAATTCAATATAAAAAGAACCATTAAAAGATATTTGCTATGAAACAGATAATTCAAACATTGCTGTTGGCGCTTGTCTTTCTGACAGGAGGCTTTAGAGGGTATGCTGCAGGATATGCTGATATCGGTAATTTCAAATACCTGCTTATTGACTCTACAGCTATAATTACGGGATATGCAGATAATGTGAATATTGATGCTATTGTAACGTTGGATATTCCTTCCAATGTTACCTATGAAGGCACAGACTACTCCGTAATAGGTGTTGAAGGAGATTTATCATCGAATAATCTGGAAAGGATTATTATCCCAAGTACAATAAGGGGTATGAGCAGTAGTCGTTTTGGAAAGTTGACAACCGTCATATCTTATATGAAATCACCTTTTTCTTATAATTACCCATTTACCGGCTATCCGTACGGACTCCAGATTTATATTCCTCGCGGGACTTTAAACGCCTATCGTGAGGCAGGATGGTCGGTGGGTAACGTGCAATTGATTACAATGCCTGATTTTGTACAAGACGGGTTTTCCTATAACATCACAGACAAGGAGAAAAAAGCCGTTGAACTCACTTCCGGGTCTGTTGACAACAAATATACAGGTGATATCACTATTCCTTCCAAAGTTTCTTATAATGGAATTGACTATGACGTAACGAGTATTAGAGCAGGTGCTTTCTACGGTTGTCGCAGTATATCATCGATAGCTGTTCCTCAGTCTGTGGACAGTATCGGAATAGGCGCTTTTGCATACTGTACAAATCTGAAGACTCTGAATCTTGATTGCAAAACAATAAACCATGCTATTTCATCTACTTCAATAAAGAAAATCATACTCGGAGCCAATGTGTGTGACATAGGAAAGGATGTGTTTAAGTATTGTAAAGAAATAGTTGAGTTTGTTGTTGATGAGCAGAACAAAAAATACAGTTCTGACAGCATGGGGACGCTGTTTGACAAGAACAAATCCACACTTTTGAGATTCCCGTCAAGACCGGCTGAAGAGAGCTATACTATTCCTGACGGTGTTTCCCGCATAGAAAACTTTGCTTTCTACTGGAGTACCTTGAGATTTATTAATATTCCCAATTCCATCACCCAAATAGGCAAGAAAGCTTTTTGTAACAGTTATATAGAGGATCTCACTATTCCCAGTTCTGTGGAAAGCATCGGGGATAATGCTTTTGACTCCAGTAATGTACGGACGGTTACAATACACAGTCCATTAAAAGAAGTAGGCAACGCCATGTTTTTATGTTGCCGTCTGTTAGAGAGTGTCAGTCTTGACAAGAACATTAAACGGCTTGGGGATTATTGTTTCAAAGATTGCTACAGATTGGTGGACACAGTAGTCTTGCCTGATTCGTTGGAAAGAATTGATACAGGATTGTTTCAAGGATGTGGTGCCAGAGCCATCATGTATGGTATCAAAACAGACTGTGGCATAAAATCAATGATCATCCCCAAATCAGTCAAATCAATAGGAAGTCATGCTTTTGACGGCTGTATCTATTTATCATCTCTGAATGATATTCCCGACGGTGTCACGAGTATCGGAGACTATGCGTTCTGTAACACACGCTTTACATCAGTGAACCTTCCCAATTCTGTCAGAGAAATCGGAGACTATGCGTTCAAGGGATGTACCTATCTGGTATCTGCCAGCCTGCCGTCTTCGGTAACCAATGTTGGGGAGAATATCTTTGAGGATTGTAAATATTTCAGCACGCTGGCTTTGGACTGTAATCCCAACAACTGGTTCAAGAATACGACGACAGTACAGACAATAAAATTGGGACCATCTGTAGCAACTGTCAGCGGAAGCAGTTTCAGCGGTTGCAGCAACCTGCAGACAATTGCCGTGAGTGAGGAGAATAATGTTTTCTGTTCAGTGGACGGCACACTGTACAGCAAAGACAGAAGTATGCTTGTATACCTCCCACGCAAGAGAACGCCAAGCGCATATACAATATCGGATTTTGTGACAGACATCGGAGACGGTGCATTCCAGGACAACACCAATCTGCAGGAGGTAACCATTCCCTACAGGGTCAGGACTATTGGGAGCAACGCATTCAACGGCTGTACGAACCTGAAGGTGATTTACGCCCAGCCGACAATCCCACCGGCAATTAAAAACACAACATTCCCCCGAGACTACAAAGCCACCCTGCATATACCCGCAGGCAGTATGCCGGCCTATGGATCGGCAGCCTATTGGCAACTCTTTGTCGACAGGAGGGATGACTTGACGGGCATACAGTCACCCTTGGTGACAAAGGGCGGACAGTCGCCCTGGTACGACCTGCAGGGCCGTCCTGTCACCCGACCTGAAAAAGGCAGGATATACATCCACGACGGCAGGAAGGTGGTGA
>ONKB01000050.1 GCA_900318305.1 uncultured Prevotellaceae bacterium
TCGTGACACAGGCCAAAACTTTTCATGGAACACCGAGAAATTTTTGCTGGAACACCGGAAAAATTTTTCTGGAGCTTCGGGAAATTTTTTGTGGTTCTGGCAGTAAAATTTGCGTCCTGTAATACTGTATAGCGTAACTGCCTGGAAAATCAGCAAGAAAGACCATGGAAAAGGCCCCAAAATGGAAACAAAATGATTAAGGCTTATTAGCACGAAAAATGCCCGATTTTGTCCATTTTTGTACTTTAAAGTACCAAAAAGGACAACATTTTGAGCCACCCAAGACCCAATTTAGATGGGAAAAACGAGGGGAACAGCTGTCAAAGCCGTCCCCCCCAAAAAAATAATATCTAAAAATAATAATTATTTTGCAAGTTTATTGTCGCTGCCAAGAACATCTACAATCTTATGTTTGTAGAGATCTATCATATAGTTACGGGCAACCTTACCATACTGGCGCGGGTCAAAGTAATCCGGATGTAAAGCCAAAGTCTCACGAACACCTGCTGTATAAGCCAGACGGGAATCAGAATCAATATTAATTTTACAAACAGCACTCTTGGAAGCTTCACGTAACTGTTCCTCGGGTATACCAACTGCATTAGGCATATTACCACCATATTTGTCAATAAGATCTACATACTCCTGAGGAACAGAAGAAGAACCATGAAGAACGATTGGGAATCCAGGAAGTTTCTTCTCTATCTCGTGCAAAACGTCAAATGCCAAAGGAGGAGGAACTAATTTGCCTGTCTTCGGATCACGGGTACACTGCTCTGGCTTGAACTTGTAAGCACCATGAGAGGTACCAATAGAGATTGCCAGAGAATCGCAACCTGAACGTTTGGAGAAATCAATAACCTCTTCGGGTTTTGTATAGTGAGACTCTTCTGCACTTACCTCGTCTTCTACACCTGCGAGAACGCCCAGCTCAGCTTCTACAGTAACATCATATTGGTGTGCATATTCAACAACCTTTTTTGTCAATGCAATGTTTTCTTCATAAGGAAGAGATGAACCATCAATCATTACAGAAGAGAAGCCCATGTCAACACAACTCTTACATAATTCAAAAGTATCACCATGGTCAAGATGTAGCACGATTTCCGGATACTCACAACCCAACTCTTTTGCATAGGCAACAGCACCTTCTGCAAGATAGCGAAGCAGGGTTTGGTTGGCATAATTACGCGCGCCTTTAGATACTTGAAGAATAACTGGAGACTTTGTCTCAGCTGCAGCAGTCACTATAGCTTGCAATTGCTCCAAATTATTAAAATTAAATGCTGGAATAGCATAACCGCCATCTACGGCCTTCTTAAACATTTCCCGTGTATTTACGAGACCTAACTCCTTGAAACTTACCATAAATTTTGTTATTAAAATAGGATTTCTATATTTTTGACACAAAATTACAAAAATATAAGTGTTCAAAATCGAAAATAGAATGGTTTTTTAGAGAAAAGGTAGTAATTTTGTGTTTAATAAAAGATTTTTTTATAATGATACTATCTATGACAGGTTACGGCAAAGCCGAAACTATTGTAAACGAAAAAAAAATTCATGTTGAAATAAAGTCACTTAACAGCAAGAATATTGACATAACAACTCATATAGCTTCCCTGTTTCTATCCAAAGAACTTGAAATAAGGTCGTACCTGACACAGAGGCTGATCAGAGGCAAGATAGACTTTTATTTATGGTCAGAGGATATTAACACGACTCAGAACACAACCTTTAATGAAACTTTCATACATTCTTACATTGAGCAGATAAATAAAATCAGTGCCAAAGAGAACATCCCAACACCTAAGGATAATTGGTGGGAGATACTGAGCAAGCTGCCCAACATTGTCCAACAACCAACCGTAACAGAAGTAACGGATGATTTATGGTTACCGGTAATGGAAACAATTAAGAACGCCGTTGATCATTTGATTGAATTCCGCCAGCAGGAAGGTCGTGCCGTCCAGGCGAAATTTGAGGACAAGCTAAACAATATAGCATCATATCTCAAGGACATCAGCAAATATGAGGGATGTCGCATAGAAAAAATCAAACAGAACATCCTCGATGGATTGAAATCCCTTCGAAATGCAGAATATGACCAGAACCGTTTAGAGCAGGAGATGATATATTATATTGAAAAACTTGATATCAATGAAGAAAAGCAGCGTCTGGCAAACCATCTGGACTATTTTACTCAGACAATGAACCAAGAAGATAATCAGGGGAAAAAACTCGGTTTTATTTCACAGGAGATGGGACGTGAAATCAACACCCTCGGAAGCAAAAGCAATCAAGCCGACATGCAAAACCTCGTGGTTAAAATGAAAGATGAACTTGAGCAGATAAAAGAACAAGTTCTTAACGTTCTCTAATTTTAAACGACATGAATAAGGGTAAGATAATTGTTTTCTCAGCACCTAGCGGAAGTGGCAAGACCACTATAGTACACTACTTGATGTCCCAGATAAAGAATCTCCACTTCTCTGTCAGTGCAACAAGCAGATTGCCACGAGGCAACGAAGTAGACGGCAAGGACTATTATTTTCTGACGCCAGAGGATTTCCGCGCAAAGATATCAAGCAATGATTTTATTGAGTATGAAGAAGTCTATGCTGGCAAGTACTACGGAACCTTGAAATCTGAGGTTGAGAAACAATTAGCGCGAGGAGAGAATGTCATTTTGGATGTAGACGTAAAAGGAGGTATTAGTATCAAACAAGTCTACAAAGACAATGCATTGACGGTTTTTGTGCAGCCACCTAGTATAGAGTGTTTGCGTAGGCGCCTAATTAAACGGGGCACTGATTCCATAGAGACAATAAACAACCGAATCCAGAAAGCAGAATACGAAATTACGTTTGCCCATCAATTTGACAAAATAATTATCAACGACATTTTAGAAGAAGCCCAGAAAGACGCATTGACAACAGTCAGGGAATTCATAGACCAGAAATGAAAAAAATCGTTACAGGCATTTTCGGCGGCTCTTTCAATCCTATCCACAACGGTCATATTGCAATAGCAAACGCCGTCTGCCAGAGCGGACTAATTCAGGAGTTATGGCTCATGGTCTCGCCCCAGAACCCCTTGAAAGAAAACAAGAACTTGCTGGACGATGCTTTCAGGCTTAACTTAGCAAAAATAGCGACTAGGGAATATTCTCAAATAAGTGTATCAGACTTTGAATACCATCTCCCCCGCCCCTCTTATACTTTCAATACTTTGCAGGAATTAACAAAGGTCTATCCTGACAGAGAATTTGTTATCATTATAGGTGCAGACAATTGGGAGAATTTCTCTAAATGGTATAAATCAGAGAGTCTGTTATGCCTTTATCGGTTCATTATATATCCACGAAAAGGTCATTCTGTTGACATTAAATCACTTCCAGATAATATTTATTATCTGGATATGCCTCTCTATGATATCAGTTCCACAGAAATAAGACGGAAACTTTCAAATAATGAAAGTATTACAGGATTGGTAACCAACGAAGTCGAAAAAGAACTCAAATCTTTTCTATCAAAGCAACTGCATATGCGGAAATGCCCTCCTTGCGACCAGTAAAGCCTAATTTCTCCGTTGTAGTTGCCTTGACAGACACATCATCTTTCCCTACACCCATAATTTCGGAAAGACATTCCACCATTGACGGAATATGAGGATTCAGCTTGGGTTCTTCAGCGCATACTGTTATATCTGCATTACCCACTTTATAGCCCTTCTCTTTGAGTATCTTTATAACCTCTGCCAACAACAATTTGCTGTCCGCTCCTTTATATTTAGGGTCGGTATCAGGAAAATGATAACCAATGTCACGACTATTGGCAGCCCCAAGCAACGCATCACATAATGCATGTATCAGCACATCTGCATCGCTATGTCCCAATAATCCCAACGGAGAATCAATCTTTATTCCACCAAGCCATAAATCACGCCCTTTAACGAGACGGTGTACGTCATAGCCAAAGCCAATTCTAACAGAAGCCATCAGCGTCCTCTTGTAAACAAATCCTTGATGCCATCCAAATCAAACCCCAATGAAACACGCAAAGTTTGATCCAACGGATTAGATGCCGCTGTGGCTATTACATAACCTGCATCCAAAGAAAATACATTCATACGGAAACCTGCACCGACAGTAAAGTATTTTCTGTTACCTTTATTTTCACTCTCATGGTGATATCCTGCGCGAATCATGAATTTGTCATTATAGGTATATTCTGCACCTATACTCCAATTCACTTCCTCCAATTCTTCCTTGAAACCATTGGGGGCATCACTAAAACTTTTGAAGATACCTTTAATGGGTGACAACGAATAGAAATTCTGTTCTCTGTAAGTCAGATATTCTGCAGTATGATCTTGTCCATCCTCTGTGTTAATTCCCAGTTTTTTTGCACACTGTTCATCTGTAGGATATGTAGGAACGAGGAGTTTATTTGCCTCTGCCGCAAACGAGATTTTATTGTATTCGTTCAAGGGTATCATATAATTGACACCCAGTCTTAATGTTGTCGGGATAAAATAGGAGTAATCGTCACCATAATTAATCTTGCTACCCAGATTAGATATACCAAGACCAAGAGATAACATACATTCTCTCGGTCCCATATTTACATATGTGTTATAGAATGACGACAAATCAACAGCAAATGCTGAACCAGGTTCTGAACCGTCTTCATAATGCCCGGAAAGGTCTGAATAGATATAACGGAAAGTGACAGCTGCAGAAAACTTCTCACTAAGCATTCTAGAATATCCAGCATCAATTGCAAATTCGTATGGTTTAATTGTCATAGCAGTCCCTGTCCCTGATGTTGACCCATCACCATAGAAAACCTCACCCATGGAGAAATAACGCAACGATGCACTAACAGCCTGATAATCACCCAGACGGTAATAGCCAGCCAAATACGCTAAGTCAATATCATTTACTAACTGACGTAACCACGGTGTATAGTTCAAGGCAACTCCGGCTTTGCTTATACAAAAAGGATACTTGGCAGCATTCCATGCCTGGGAATTAGCATCAGGCTCTGTAGCGACACCCATATCACCCATTCCACCAGCATGAGCATCAGCGGCAATGCTCTGTGATGCTACAGCCGTTTGAACAGGATTAAACTTATTCTTTACATCCTCTCCATAGGAAGAAATTGAATATAGTCCACCAAATAATATAACTAATACTATTCTTTTCATTTCGCTTTAATAACACATCTATTTAAACTCACACTTACGTGTTTTATTGTTTATGAATAACTAATTTCTCTGTTTTTGTCGATTCGTCACTGCCATCACTTGAGACACTGACCTTATATAAATATAATCCGGAAGGCAGATATACACCGCTATTAGCGGTCAGATCCCAATTAATACGATAATATCCAGCATTATCTGAAGTGCCATTTTCCGTATGCTTCCACCACAATCTGCCAAAGCAATCATATACCGAGACAGTGTATCGTGTCTCTGTTCCCGGCCGATCATACCCAATGATAAATGCCGTTGAAGTCAGAGCCGGGTTCTTGGACAACGTTGCCTTAAGTATTCTCGGCGACAAGCCATCGACCACATTAAACTTTAATACTTTTGACGATGAGTTGTTCTTCATGTCCCATGCCCTAAATAATAAGGAATGTCTCCCCTCCTCAAGCGCAGGAATATGATATGCAACTGAACCGGAAGTATAACTGCCGAAATCATTTACATAATAATTATTCAAATTATATGACATATTCTCCTTACCGTCAATTATCAACTCAATATCATGTCCAATGCCATTGCCTGTAGCATTGATACCATCAGAGTCATTTAAGGTAGCATAGAAGAAAGGAGATTCATTAACATTTCCTCCATCTGCAAAATCCGGAGTATTAAGATAAACAAATATAGACGGTCCGGTATTATCATTTATAAGACTCGGACTGGTTCCACCAACCAAGAAATCATAACATACACCATTTGCCTCAATGGTTTTCTCCTTGTTTACTGCATACATATTTAAACGCCCATTCAAATCTGTATACTTTATATCAAGAGGTATAGGAACTTCGGTTTCAAAAGAACCGTTACGAACCGAGTCGCTTCCTTCGTATAACGTCTTTGAATACTCCGTATAATAGAACAGGGTATCAACATCATCAACAGGATTATTCAGACAGGTTATTGTATCCTTACTATCCATCAAGGTGAGTGTGACACTCCCGTTGAAGGCAGTTAGTCTGTTTCCGGCATTATCTTCTACATGACCTTTTATCCTTGCGAAATCACCGGCATTAAGATGAGGCAAATTACTTACATCTGATAAGGGAAGACCATTGATGGAGTCAATCAGAACATTATATGTCGGCATAGTAAGAATCATTGCAGGGTCTCCCAACAGACCATATTTTAATTTATTATAAGAATAATCCCTTGGATCTGACGATGTGGAAGGTGACACCAGCTTAACTTTTGTCTCACGCAACGCATCTCCTATAGAATATCGTTTCCCATCCCCATATGTTTCAAAGACATATCTCATAAACAAATTATTCAATGAATTATTTTGTGCGGAATAAACAGCACGAGAGGCACTTAGGAATCCAATTGCAGCACTCGATTTGTTAAGCAGAGCAGTTTCTCCAATTGTTTCCTCAAGCATGTCAAAGGGACTCATTTCGCAAGAAGCGGCAATCCATAAGGGGATATTGACAGAACTGGCTTCTTTAAAGTCAGCCAATGTCAGCACCTTCTCATGGGATATCTGGTAGGGAGAACCATGACCCGTATAATTCATCACCAAGGCACCCTTATTGTTTAGGATATTCTTCAATTTAGCCTGGACTGCCGGATATGAATTACCTGTAGAAGACGACTCCCGGTTATGTGCATCTAAATAGATACGTTTTAAGGCAATCTTGGGAAAATTATTTTCAACAGTACTACATACACTCTGAGCGTCATACATGTGGGCATAGCTGTCACCATCATCTGCAACAAGATAAACATCATTCTTCCATGAACCGCAGACTTTGTTATCCATATAGTTTATCATCTTGTCAACGATTATCTCAGCTTCTTCAGATGTTGTCACAGGCAGGCGTCCGATACCCAAATCTATTTTCTCTGTGAGAAGGTTTGAGCCTTCACCATCATCCAACAAACCAAAGAAATCGTCAGAGACATAACTGCTGACTTCGTTTACAGAAGCCTCTGATTCATAACAAAGTAAATAATCTTTAGGATCCAAATACTTACACTCCTGTGTAATCATTCTGTTATCCCAAACACTACCGCCAAAGAGCAACAAATATCGAGGCATCTCGGCTTCAGTATTCGCTTTATCGTAAAGCATCTTTAAGTAGCGACGATATGCTCCAGCGTCAGGAGTGCCTGAAGAAAATTCATTGTAGAGCGCATCAGCCTTAACAATCTTGACACGCAAACTATCTTTAGATGCATGGTAGTCTGCCAGGCGCTGAGCCTGCTTCAATAATTTCCCGCTTTCAGGAATAATGATAACCATATCCAAAGCGGAATCAGCGTGGAGATCCTGATTATTAATCATACCCACTTTCTCGGGAGTACTGAAAGATGATGTGATGTCAAGTGCCAGATAACGCAGAGACGGATTATCCACGAGACATGTTAACAAGGTATCGGTTCTTGTTGTCGGGACATTCGTTGTGGGATGTCCGGGGTAACCCAGTCTCCAAATCCGCACATTATCATTTTCAGGAACACGGAGAATGAAATTCGAGGCATTATCCCGATAGTGCCTAAAAAGCATTGCATTATCCGAGAATACGAGATGGCGATAGTAATCCACCTTCAGATAGTCCAATCTCGCATCATGTCCGGCAGTTGTTTTAATATTAAATACATTATTATCCTTGAATAGTTTTGAATAATAAGTCTTTGTAGATAGAACGGCTTTGTCATGCTCTTCTAACTTGGCAAGAGAGAAGGTACCTAAATTATTGTCATTGAGATATAGTTGCACAGCCGTCCTGTCTTCCTGACACGATGCACTGAAAACCATAGTGACAACACCCGTCAGTGACGTATCTATTTTTGCCGTAGGCAAGTTATAATTCCTGCTATTCCCGTTTGCAAAATTATAACTTTCAAAGAAAGTCCTTCCGCTACTATACCAACTATACTCATCATTGTCAATCAACGCCTGATAAGGTACTTTTGTTATCTTCACAGATGAACTCTTCGCATCGGGCACCTCATCCTGCATCTCTAACGGATTCTCGCCCTCTGTTATAAAATAGTAAGAGTACGATGAATATGGATTATTCTGAAATTTTGATATATATACGCCAACGGAAGTATTCTTGGTCAAGGCTCCCCATCTTCTTGTTCCTTCTGCATAGAATATGGCATCATTTGCTCTCCTGTATAGGGGAACTTCCTCCAGGTCTTCGTAATCAGAATTCTCCGACTGGGAATAATCTATAGTCGCATTTTGCACACGTCCGCCATAGCCATATACTTTGACTTTAGAGATATCGTGAAAACCCAGAGAAGACAAGAAAGATGGTGTCAACGAATATACACCCTCTTCCTTCACCCTGATTTTTGCCCATTTCCCTTCTGACAATACAGAATGAGAGGCATAACGCGGATTAGACGTACCTTTTAATCGCTTCGAACGTGCACTTTTAGGTTTCTTGTCAATGGTTATCTTACAACTCTCCAAACGACACAGTTTATTATTTATCAGTGCAATTGGTACAAAACTTATCTCCAAGACCCCAGTTTTACGCGTTATTCCTAAATATGTATCAATAACTATACTGTCTTTGGGAACAAAATCATATTTTCTCAACGAATCTATCTCGGAAGCTTTTAATGGAACGTACTCTGGGTAATCCAAATGCACAGAGTATGTATAATCAGCATAATCAGAACCCACATTCACACTCTGTGTAAAGCAAGGCAAGGATTTGAATTTTGGATTCCATTCAATATGAGAAAATGTTGAAGAGGGTTCCGCCATCACACTTAAAGCAGAAATCCATATAATTATTGTTAAAATAGATATTTTCAAATAGTTAACCATATATTTATTTTATATTAAAATCCAACAACAACTGATTATTAACTTTGCACGAAATATGTTCATTGACCTTTACGCTCTTCTTAGTTGACAGAGGAGCGGAAAACAACAAATCACCCTGTTTCCAAGTGAAAAACCAACTCAAACGGGAAACACTGTCATATATCATATTATCAACACCATTTAGGGATATACCGTCACGGTTGTCATCACCCAATAGAAATTGGCATTTACTTTCAACCAAATCAATATCTTCCTTCATGATAAAATCTCCAATCATCGTACTGCCATCAAAATCTACCGCACAAGAAGGCACTAATCCATCCGCAGACAACATATCTAAAGCCGTGAAAGTCGCCCCCAGCGTCCACGCATCGACATATCTATATGCATGACGGACAGAAAAACCTTTTCCCAACCTACTGATTCTCGCCACAAGATGGATAGATATTCCACATTGTTGCACGAAATCAGGTATAAAAAACGGTTTTCCGCCTTTGAGCAAGGTAGAATCTGCTTTACTATAAAACGAAGGAACAGGGGTTTTATTGTCTTTAACAACAGATTCAGATAATATGACTATTTTCATCTAAATAATATTTCCACAAATATACAAAAAAAATTCTGACATATCGTGATAAAAATAATTCATGTAATTTTGTCCAAGAAAATTCTTTGGGTAATCAATGAGATATATTTTACAAATTCTTGTCATTTTTACAACCATAAACTTTCTGTATGGCTGCCAGCCACAAAATTTTAACGTGGAAGATGAGAATGAAATAATTATACAGCACACAGATTCTTCTTTTGTCACAGTTGCCGAGGCTCTTCAACTTCGTGATACTATCGTTACAGTTAAAGGTTATATTGCGGGCTGTATTGAGGGAAATTCTATCTCAAAGGCAAATTTCAATCCACCCTTTAACAAAGAAAGCAATTTGATTATCACAGACACAAAAGAAGAAACAACACCTGAAAATTGTCTGCCAATACAATTGACGGCAAACTCCGCCAACAGGAAGGCACTCAATCTGGTTAGCCATCCAGAGAACTATCACAAAATGATATTGCTCAGAGGCAAACTGGAGAAATATTTCTCACGCAGCGGTATTAAGAAGATAACTGCCTATCGGCTCTTAGAGGGTGATATTCCTAATGGACAAGAGAGATACCCCGACGTTTGGGTGGCAGCGGAAGAATCAGACAGAAACAAGTAAAGAGAACAATGATAATTAGATTAGAACAACCCAAAGATTATCGTGATGTAGAGAATCTTACCAGAGAGGCATTCTGGAACGTCTATCGTCCTGGATGTACGGAGCATTATGTGCTCAATCAGTATAGAACAAACCCCAATTTCATCCCAGAGTTGGACTTTGTTATGGAAGAGGGCAGCAGGCTTATTGGCCATGTGATGTTCTCCAAGGCAGAGATTATGCTTGACGATGGAACGCCCTACCCTTCTTGGACTTTCGGCCCCATCAGCATTCATCCTGACTTCAAGCGTAAGGGATATGGTTTGAAGTTGTTGCACTATGCAATAGAGAAAGCAAAGGAAATGGGTATCGGTCTTCTGCAGATGGAGGGCAACATCGATTTCTACAAGCACGCAGGCTTTGACCTCGCCAGCAAGATGAAGATTCACTATCATGCCGAGCCCCGCGATTCCGAAGTACCCTATTTCCTCGCCTACGAACTGATACCAGGCTATTGGGGCAATCGTGAGGGAACTTACTGCCCGCCCAAAGGCTATTTTGTAGCCGACGAGAATCCAAAAGCATTCGAGGCATACGAAGCCACCTTTCCTCAGAAAGAAAAAGCATTTCAAGAGGGACAACTGCCCCAGTTCTGTCAGAGTTGCGGCATGCCATTGACCCGTATTGAGGACTGCGGCACGAATGCAGATGGCAGTACGAACTTCGACTATTGCCAATACTGCTACAAGGACGGCAAGTTCCTGCAGGAATGTACCATGGACGAAATGATTGAGCATTGCGCGCAGTTTGTTGATGAAGTAAACAAGCATATGCCAAAGCCCATGACCAAGGAAGAGTACAAACAGATGATGCGACAGTATTTCCCAATGCTAAAACGCTGGAGGAAATAAATCCGATATGGCAATAACGAGTGAGAGACTGAAGCAGACATTTTCTGAAGGCGGGGCGCAGGAAATATATCGGGAGATCAAGGCGAAAGGTGATTTCCTGAGCTTTGCACAACAATATGTCTTCAATTCGGACTATCGGGTGGCGAGAAATGCTCTATGGGGACTGACCAAGTGTACCGACGAGGAACTTTCAAAGTTGCATGTGATTCTCAATGAACTGATAGACCAGGCTATGCAGACAGAAAACTCATCTGTGAGGCGGCTGACGCTGAACATTATCGAGCGACTTACTTTACAAGAGGATAACTTGCGGACAGATTTCCTTGACTTCTGTTTCGAACACATGGTTAGTATCGAGGAACTCCCCGGCATCCAGACACTCTGCATGAAGCTCGCCTATCGCATGTGTACCTTCTATCCAGAACTGATGGACGAACTGAAGCGCACCCTCGAAGCGATGGAGATAGACTATTACAAACCCGCCATAAAGTGTCTGCACAAACGGATTCTTAGTGGACGATATAAATAACATAAACATTCAATGAAAACTGATCGTATCATCTTGCGCCCTTGGCGCGACAGTGACGCGGAGACGTTGTTCAAATGGGCTTCCGATCCTGATGTGGGGCCTCGTGCAGGTTGGGCACCGCATCAGAGTGTAGAGGAGAGTCTGAAGATTATCCGCACCGTGTTTAATGATGCGCTGCACACTTGGGCTATCGTTCTAAAAGAGACTGACGAGCCTATTGGCGCTATGGGTTATGGCCCATCTTGCGAGTGCGACTTGCCTGCCCGCGAGGGCGAACCGCTCATCGGCTATTGGGTGGCGAAGCCCTATTGGAATCAGGGCATCTGTACGGAGGCTCTGCGACTGATGTTAGACCATATCCGCGAGACGACAGACATCAAGTCGCTCATTAGCGGCCACTTCGCAGATAATCCTGCTTCAGGCCGAGTGATGGAGAAATGTGGTTTCGTTCCAACTGGCGAAACCTGCATAGATGCAAATCAGTATCAAGGCGAGGGACGACCTATTAGAGTATTGAGA
>ONKB01000099.1 GCA_900318305.1 uncultured Prevotellaceae bacterium
AGAAGGAGCGTGGTATTACTATCAACACCGCTCACATTGAGCATGAAGCAGAATTACGTCACTATGCACACGTTGACTGCCCGGGTCACGCTGACTATGTAAAGAACATGGTTACTGGTGCTGCTCAGATGGATGGTGCTATCCTTGTAGTTGCCGCTACTGACGGTCCTATGCCTCAGACACGTGAGCACATCCTTCTCGCTCGTCAGGTGAACGTACCTCGTTTGGTTGTTTTCTTGAACAAGTGTGATATGGTTGATGACGAGGAAATGCTTGAACTCGTTGAAATGGAAGTTGGTGAGTTGCTCGGCGCTTACGACTTTGAAGAGGATACTCCTATTATCCGCGGTTCTGCCCTTGGTGCTTTGAATGGTGTTAAAGAGTGGGAAGACAAAGTTATGGAGCTGATGAGCGCTTGCGACACCTGGATTCAGGAGCCTAAGCGTGATCGCGAAAAACCATTCTTGATGCCTGTTGAGGACGTATTCTCAATTACAGGTCGTGGAACTGTTGCTACTGGTCGTATCGAGACTGGTATCGTTAAGGTAGGTGACGAAGTTCAGATCCTTGGTCTCGGTGAGGACAAGAAGTCTGTTGTTACTGGTGTGGAGATGTTCCGCAAGATCCTTGATGAAGGTGAAGCTGGTGATAACGTAGGTCTCCTCCTCCGTGGTATCGACAAGAAGGAAATCCGTCGTGGTATGGTAATCACTCACCCGGGTGTTATTACTCCGCACAAGAAGTTCAAGGCTTCCATCTACGTATTGAAGAAGGAAGAAGGTGGTCGTCACACCGCATTTGGTAACCACTATCGTCCTCAGTTCTATCTGCGTACAATGGACTGTACCGGTGAAATCACTTTGCCTGCTGGCGTAGAAATGGTAATGCCTGGCGATAACGTAGAAATCAATGTTGAGTTGATCTACAATGTTGCCTTGAACGTAGGTCTCCGTTTCGCTATCCGCGAAGGTGGTCGTACCGTAGGTTCTGGTCAGATTACTGAAATCTTAGACTAAGATTATTCCAAAAATACAGACTTCCTATTCCTAAATAGGGAGTCTTTTTACGGGATTAGCTCAGTCGGTAGAGCACTGGTCTCCAAAACCAGGTGTCGGGCGTTCGAGCCGCTCATCCCGTGCAAATTCGAATTGTGATGAAAAGAATAATTAGATATTGTAAAGATTCTTGGGAAGAATTAGTTCATAAAACTACTTGGCCTACTCGTCAAGAACTTACCCACAGTGCTTTGGTTGTTTTAGTTGCTTCCATTATCATTGCTCTTGTGGTGTTTGCGATGGATAAGGTCTTCCAGTTTGTAATGACGTCGATTTATCCAAGCTAATTTGCGAAGAGAATGGCTGACAATGGTATGACAACCCCAAAGTGGTATGTTCTTAGGGCAATTAGTGGTAAGGAAGCCAAAGTCAAAGAATATATTGATGCTGAAATAGCCAATAAATCTCTGGCTCCTTATGTCTCACAGGTGCTGATACCAACGGAGAAAACCTTTCAGGTCCGTAACGGTAAACGTATCGTGAAAGAGCGTAATTGCCTGCCTGGCTATGTATTGGTACAAGCCGTAATGGTAGGTGATATGGCTTTTAAGCTGAGAAATACTCCCAATGTGGTAGGTATTCTTGGTGGAATGGATAATCCGACTCCATTGCAGGAGTCAGAAGTCAATCGTCTTGTCGGCAGAGTCGAAGAGATAGAAGGAGAGGGCATTGAAATGTTCGAACCATATATCGTAGGCGAAGCTGTCAAAGTGACTGAAGGTCCTTTCAGGGGTTTTTCCGGAGTTATAGATGCTGTAAGTAACGAAAAGAAAAAACTTACTGTTATGGTGAAGGTCTTCGGGCGTAATACGCCGTTGGTCCTGGGTTTTATGCAAGTAGAAAAGGAATAGGTAATGTTACGTGCTTTATTCCGATATCTAAAATTAATTAATTAATAACAAAATGGCTAAAGAAGTTGCTGGAATAATCAAATTACAGATTAAAGGTGGAGCCGCAAATCCTTCACCTCCCGTTGGTCCTGCATTGGGTTCAAAGGGTCTGAATATTATGGATTTCTGCAAACAGTTCAATGCCCTGACACAGTCAAAAGCAGGTAAAGTGTTGCCGGTAGTCATCACATACTACTCAGACAAGAGTTTCTCTTTTGTCGTAAAGACTTCTCCTGTAGCTGTTCAGTTGAAAGAAGCAGCCAAAATTCAGAGTGGTTCTGCTGAGCCTAACAGAAACAAAGTGGCATCAGTCACCTGGGATCAGATTAAGGTTATAGCAGAGGATAAAATGCCTGATTTGAACTGCTTTACAATTGAGAGTGCGATGAGACTTGTAGCTGGAACAGCTAGAAGTATGGGTATTACTGTAAAGGGAGAGTTTCCCGCCAATAATTAATCTTCAAAACTATGAGTAAACTTACTAAAAATCAAAAGTTAACTTCAGAGAAGATTGAAGCAGGAAAGGCTTATACCTTAAACGAGGCTGCTGAGTTGTTGAAAGAGATTACAACGACAAAGTTTGATGCTTCAGTTGATATGGATGTACGTTTGGGTGTAGATCCACGTAAAGCCAATCAGATGGTTCGTGGCGTGGTCGCACTTCCTAATGGAACTGGCAAAGTCGTACGTGTCCTGGTTCTCTGTACCCCTGATAAGGAAGCAGAGGCTAAGGAGGCAGGTGCTGACTATGTTGGTCTTGACGAGTATATCGAAAAGATCAAAGGTGGCTGGACCGATATCGACGTGGTTATCACAATGCCGTCTGTTATGGGTAAAGTAGGTCCTTTAGGTCGTGTACTTGGTCCTCGTGGCTTGATGCCGAACCCAAAGAGCGGTACTGTGACTATGGATGTTGCTAAGGCTGTTAGTGACGTTAAAAGTGGTAAGATTGATTTCAAGGTAGATAAGACTGGTATCGTACACGCTTCCGTAGGAAGAATGTCGTTTACACCAGAGCAGATAGTAGGAAATGCCCGTGCATTCCTGTCTACAATTATCAAATTGAAACCAGCTGCAGCTAAGGGAACTTATCTTAAGAGTGTTTTTATATCTTCTACTATGAGTAGAGGTATCAAGATTGATACCAAGTCATTGGATGATGCAACAAAATAATTTGAAGTCATGAAAAAAGAAGATAAAAACATAATTATAGAGAAGCTCGGTACTCTTTTGAAAGAGTATCCTCACTTTTATTTAGTTGATTCAACTGGTCTTAATGCACAACAGACAAGTGACGTAAGAAGATTGTGCTTCAAGAGTGAAATCAAGATGGTAACCGTGAAAAATACATTGTTAAAGAAAGCCTTGGAAAAGACTGATGTAGATTTCACTCCATTGTTTGACTCATTGAAAGGGACAACTTCTGTATTGTTCACCCAGAAAGCAAATGTACCAGGTCGTCTAATCAAAGACAACAGCAAGTTTATTCTGAAAGGCTTCAAAGGAGCCTATGCAGAAGGTGGATTCTATGATGCATCTCAGCTGGTCGAATGTGCCGCACTGAAGAGCAAGGAAGAACTCGTTGCAGATGTTGTTGCTTTGCTTCAATCTCCGATCAAGAATGTTGTATCTGCCCTTCAATCAGGTGGGAACAATATTCATGGTGTATTAAAAACTTTGGCAGAACGTCCAGAGTAAACAAATCTATTAAAATAACAATTTAAATTATAATAAAATGGCAGACATTAAAGCTATTGCTGAAGAATTAGTTAATTTGACAGTTAAAGAGGTAAATGAACTCGTCAACGTATTGAAAGAAGATTATGGTATCGAGCCTGCTGCTGCAGCTGTTGCTGTTGCTGCTGGTCCTGCTGCTGGTGGCGCTGATGCTGCAGCTGCTGAGGAGAAAACAGAATTTGATGTTATCCTCAAGGATGCAGGTGCTCAGAAACTTCAAGTTGTTAAAGCCGTTAAGGAAGCTTGCGGTCTTGGTTTGAAAGAAGCTAAAGACTTAGTAGACGCTGCTCCTAAGGCTGTTAAGGAGAAGGTATCTAAGGATGATGCTGAGGCCTTGAAGAAGGCTATCGAAGCTGCAGGTGCTACTGTAGAGATTAAGTAAAATTGCTTTAACTATAATAAGTTAAGGATCCTCTGGTAGGGGGTTCTTAACTTTTTTGCGTCTATAAATTTTTATAAGTATATATACAATGTCACAAGTAATTAACGGCAGAATCAATTTCACATCTGTGAAGAATCCTCTTCCTTATCCAGATTTTTTGGATGTGCAGTTGAAATCCTTCCGTGAATTTCTGCAATTGGATACTCCTCCTGAGTTGAGAAAAGGCAACGGCCTTTATAAGGTGTTCAGCGAGAATTTTCCAATCACAGATACGCGGAATAACTTTGTTCTTGAATTCCTGGATTATTATATTGATCCACCTCGCTATACCATCGAGGAATGTCTGGTTAAGGGATTAACCTATAGCGCTTACCTGAAAGCTAAGCTGAAACTATATTGTACAGATCCTGATCATGAGGATTTTTCTACTCAGGTACAGGATGTGTATTTGGGCCAGATTCCCTATATGACGAATAGCGGTACGTTCATAATCAACGGAGCTGAGCGTGTTGTTGTATCTCAGCTGCACCGTTCACCCGGTGTGTTCTTTGGTTCTTCCGTACACGCAAACGGTACTCAGCTTTACTCTGCGCGTGTGATCCCGTTTAAGGGTTCATGGATTGAATTTGCGACAGATATCAACAACGTAATGTATGCTTACATTGACCGTAAGAAGAAATTACCTGTGACAACACTGCTTCGCGCTATCGGTTTTGAGAGTGATAAGGATATTCTGGAAATATTTAATCTCGCCGAGGAAATTAAGGTATCCAAGTCAGCTTTAGACAAGATTATCAAGGATGCAGCGAAAGACAAAACCCATCAGACCAAGAAAGGTGAGGTATATCGCCGCAAGCTGGCAGGTCGCGTCTTGAAGAGTTGGACAGAAGATTTCGTTGATGAGGATACGGGTGAGATTGTCTCTATAGAACGTAATGAGGTTTACTTGGATAGGGAAACCGAATTGGACGAAGAGGCTGCCCAGAAAATATTGGAAAGTGGCGCCAAGAAGATATTGCTCCAGAACGAGGATGCAAACCTGAAGGAATATGAGGTAATCTTTAATACCCTCCAGAAGGATTCCTGCAACTCTGAGAAAGAGGCCATTCTGTATATCTATCGTCAGTTGCGTAATGCAGATCCGGCTGATGACGCCAGTGCAAGAGAGACAATCAACAGCTTGTTCTTCTCAGACCGCCGTTACGATTTAGGTGACGTGGGCCGCTATCGTATCAATAAGAAACTGGGCCTGAAGACCGATCCCGATGTCAGGGTACTGACCAAGGAGGACATTATAGAGATTATCAGGTATTTGATTAAACTGGTTAACTCAAAGGCATCTGTTGACGATATTGACCACTTGAGCAACCGTCGTGTGCGTACTGTAGGAGAGCAGTTGAGCAATCAGTTCGCTGTAGGTCTTGCAAGAATGGCAAGGACGATACGTGAACGCATGAATGTACGCGATAACGAAGTCTTTACTCCGACTGATTTGATTAATGCCAAGACTGTGTCTTCTGTCATTAACTCCTTCTTCGGAGCCAATCCGTTAAGCCAGTTCATGGACCAGACCAATCCTCTGGCAGAGGTTACCCACAAACGCAGACTTTCTGCCTTGGGTCCTGGCGGTTTGACCCGTGAGCGTGCCGGTTTTGAGGTACGTGACGTGCACTATACCCACTATGGTCGTCTTTGTCCTATCGAGTCTCCTGAAGGCCCGAATATCGGTCTGATATCTTCTTTGTGTGTATATGCTAAAATCAGTTCTTTAGGTTTCATCAATACACCGTATCGTGTAGTTAAAGATGCCAAAGTTGATATTAACAATGATAATGTCGTTTATCTGGCTGCTGAAGAAGAAACCAATAAGATTATAGCTCAGGGAAATGCTCCCCTGAATGATGACGGCACATTTATCCGTAAGACGGTTAAATGTCGTCAGGATGCTGATTATCCTGTTGTTGCTCCTGAGCAGGTGGAGTTAATGGATGTTGCTCCTCAACAGATTGCCTCCATTGCTGCCGCATTGATTCCCTTCTTGGAGCACGATGATGCTCACCGTGCATTGATGGGATCTAACATGATGCGTCAGGCCGTTCCTCTTGTCACCTGTGAAGTGCCTATAGTTGGTACAGGTATTGAAAAGCAGTTGTGCGAGGATTCCCGTACAATGATAGTTGCAGAGAAGGACGGTGTCGTAGAGTATGTTGATGCCTCCAAGATAGTCATTCGTTATGACCGTACGGAAGAGGAAGAGTTTGTCAGCTTTGACGATGCCGTGAAAGAATACAAACTTCCTAAATTCCGCAGGACCAATCAGAGCATGACTATCGACCTGCGTCCTCTCTGTGAGAAGGGACAGCGGGTAAAGGCTGGCGATATCCTGACAGAGGGTTATGCAACCTCTAACGGAGAGTTGGCTTTAGGACGTAACCTCCTTGTGGCTTATATGCCTTGGAAGGGTTATAACTACGAGGATGCCATTGTCATTAACGAGAGAATGGTTAGGGAGGACATCCTTACTTCTGTTCATGTTGATGAGTTCTCCTTGGCTGTGCGCGAAACAAAGCGTGGCATGGAGGAACTGACAGCAGACATCCCGAATGTCAGTGAAGATGCAACCAAGAACTTGGACGAAAATGGTATCGTCCGCATAGGTACCCGTATCGTTCCCGGTGATATTCTTATTGGTAAGATTACACCTAAGGGTGAGAGTGACCCATCTCCGGAGGAGAAACTGCTACGTGCTATTTTCGGTGACCGTGCCGGTGATGTGAAGGATGCCTCAATGAAGGCTACGCCTTCTCTCTCAGGAGTTGTGATTGACAAGTGCCTGTTCTCTTCCAAGAAAGCTGAGAAGACCCGTTCTTCTCGTGCAGCCGATAAGATTACGTTGCAGAAGATACAAGAAGAGTTCGATAGGAATGTCGGTAAACTGAGAGATGTCCTGATTGACAAACTGGTGGTTCTGACCAAGGACAAGACTTCTGCGGGTATCAAGAATAATCTGGGTGAGATGGCTATTGCCAAGGGTGTCAAGTTCACCAAGGCTATGCTCAAGAATATAGACTTCTCTTCTATCCAGTTGAGCAAGTGGACAGGTTCTCCTCATAAGAATGAGTTGATTTCACAGTTGATTATCAATTATCTGAAGAAATACAATGAGTATGATGCGGCATTGAAGCGCAAGAATTATGCTATCACAATAGGTGATGATCTTCCTTCTGGTGTTGTACGCATGGCTAAGGTCTATATTGCCAAGAAACGTAAGATTGGTGTAGGTGATAAGATGGCCGGCCGTCACGGGAACAAGGGTATTGTCTCTAAGATTGTGCGTACAGAGGACATGCCGTTCCTGGAGGATGGTACTCCTGTGGATATTGTATTGAATCCGCTTGGTGTGCCTTCTCGTATGAACTTAGGCCAGATTTTTGAAGCCGTATTAGGCTATGCCGGATATAAGTTGGGAACCAAGTTCGCTACACCTATTTTTGACGGTGCTTCTTTGGATGACCTGGAACAGTGGACAGAGAAAGCTGGACTTCCCCATCTTGGTTTGACCCAATTGTATGACGGAGCAACAGGTGAGCCGTTTGACCAGAAAGCGACGGTAGGCGTTACCTATATGCTGAAACTCGGCCACATGGTTGAAGACAAGATGCATGCCCGTTCCATCGGTCCGTACTCCCTGATTACCCAGCAACCACTCGGTGGTAAAGCACAATTCGGTGGTCAGCGTTTCGGAGAGATGGAGGTATGGGCTCTTGAGGCCTTCGGTGCTTCTCATGTCCTTCAGGAAATGCTGACAATTAAGTCAGATGATGTCGTAGGCCGTGCTAAGGCTTATGAGGCTATTGTTAAGGGAGATCCTCTTCCAACACCAGGTATTCCTGAATCATTGAATGTCCTTCTTCATGAATTGAAGGGATTAGGTTTAAGTATTAGATTAGAATAACTCTTTACAATATAGATAAAAATGGCATTTAAGAAAGAAACAAAGTTAAAGAGTTCGTTTACGAAGATTGCTATAGGATTAGCTTCTCCAGAGGATATCCTGATGGAATCTAAAGGCGAAGTTTTAAAACCTGAGACAATCAACTACCGTACATACAAGCCTGAGCGTGACGGCCTTTTCTGCGAGCGCATCTTTGGTCCTACTAAGGATTATGAATGTAATTGCGGGAAATACAAGCGCATACGTTATAAAGGTATTGTTTGCGATCGTTGCGGCGTAGAGGTTACTGAGAAGAAAGTTCGTCGTGAACGTAGTGGACATATTTCTCTAGTAGTTCCTATTGTCCACATCTGGTACTTCCGTACCCTTCCCAATAAAATAGGTTACTTGCTGGGTCTTCCTACTAAGAAGTTGGAGGCTGTCATCTATTATGAGCGCTATATCGTTCTTCAAGAGGGATGTCTTGCTGGTAAGGAACTTAATGACGGCCGTGTAATACATAAGAATGACCTTTTGACAGAGGATGAGTATTACAATATCCTGGAACAGCTGCCAAAAGAGAACCAGTATCTGGAAGATACAGATCCTGAGAAATTTGTCGCCAAGATGGGCGGTGAGGCAGTCTATGAGATGCTGAGAACCCTGGATTTGGACGCTCTCTCTTATGAGTTGCGTGACAGGGCGCATAATGATACTTCCCAGCAGCGTAAGACTGAAGCATTGAAACGCCTGCAGGTTGTTGAGGCTTTCCGCTCAAGCAAGAACGTGAATAGGCCTGAGTGGATGGTTCTCAAGACAATTCCTGTAACACCACCTGACTTGCGTCCGCTGGTACCATTGGATGGCGGCCGCTTTGCGACTTCCGATTTGAATGATTTATACCGCAGGGTATTGATTCGCAATAATCGTCTGAAGAGACTGATTGACATCAAAGCTCCTGAAGTGATTTTGCGTAATGAGAAACGTATGCTTCAGGAAGCTGTTGACAGCTTGTTTGACAACTCTCGCAAGAGTAGCTCTGTGCGTTCTGAGTCAAACAGACCTTTGAAGTCTCTCTCCGATGCACTGAAAGGAAAGCAGGGTCGTTTCCGCCAGAACCTTTTAGGTAAACGTGTGGATTACTCTGCCCGTTCAGTAATCGTTGTCGGACCTGAGCTGAAGATGGGTGAGTGCGGATTGCCAAAATTAATGGCAGCAGAGTTGTATAAGCCGTTTGTGATTCGCAGGCTGATTGAGCGTGGAATAGTGAAGACCGTCAAGAGCGCCAAGAGGATAATTGATCGTCGCGATCCTATTATATGGGATATACTCGAGTATGTAATGCGTGGACATCCCGTACTTCTGAACCGTGCTCCGACACTTCACCGTCTGGGTATTCAGGCATTCCAGCCGAAGATGATAGAAGGCAAGGCTATCCAGTTGCATCCTCTGGCATGTACTCCGTTTAACGCCGACTTCGATGGTGACCAGATGGCCGTCCATCTGCCACTGAGTAATGAGGCGATAGTAGAGGCACAGATACTGATGCTTCAGAGCCATAATATCCTTAACCCGGCCAATGGCGCACCAGTGTCAGTTCCGTCTCAGGATATGGTACTCGGTCTGTACTACATCACTAAGTTCCGTCCCGGAGCAAAGGGAGAAGGCCTGACATTCTATGGTCCTGAGGAAGCCATCATTGCCTATAATGAAAAGAAAGTTGACATCCATGCCATAGTTAAGGTGATGGTTAAAGACCTGGATGAAAACGGCAATCCTATAGAGCATCTCGTGGAGACATCTGTCGGCCGTGTTATCGTCAATGAGATTACACCCGATGAGATGGGCTATGTAAATACCGTTATTTCCAAGAAGTCTTTGCGTGACATTATTACCAAGTGTATAAAGCTTGTCGGTATGGCTCGTGCATGCGATTTCCTTGACGGCATTAAGAACTTAGGCTATAAGATGTCCTATGAGGGAGGTCTTTCTTTCAATCTGGACGATATCATTATACCAAAGGAAAAGGCTGAGATAGTCCAGAAAGGTCATGACGAGGTTGACCAGATTATGTCCAACTATAACATGGGATTCATTACCGATAATGAGCGTTATAATCAGGTGATTGATACCTGGACTCATGTCAATGCCGAATTGAAGCGTCAGGTTATGAAACAAATGACGGAATCCGATCAGGGATTTAACTCTGTATTCATGATGCTTGATTCTGGTGCCCGTGGTTCTGGTGATCAGATTGCTCAGTTGGCAGGAATGCGTGGTTTGATGGCTAAGCCCCAGAAGGCTGGTGGTGAAGGTCAGACCATTATAGAGAATCCTATCCTCTCCAACTTCAAGGAGGGTATGTCTGTGCTCGAGTACTTTATCTCTACCCACGGCGCACGTAAAGGTCTTGCTGATACCGCTTTGAAGACGGCCGATGCAGGTTATCTGACTCGTCGTTTGGTGGATGTAGCACACGATGTGATTATCAATGAGGAAGATTGTGGAACATTGCGTGGCTTGGAGTGCCGTGCGCTGAAAGACGGTGATGAGATTATCTCCTCTTTGGGTGAGCGCATTCTGGGTCGTGTGTCTGTACACGATGTCATTGATCCTCTGACCGGTAATCTGTTGGTTGCCGCAGGTGAGGAGATTACTGAGCCAATAGCTGCGGCTATTGAAGCATCGCCGATAGAGAGTGTTGAGATTCGCTCGGTATTGACATGTGAGAGCAAGCATGGCGTTTGTATGAAATGTTATGGCCGCAATCTCGCTACCCACAAGATGGTACAGAAAGGCGAGGCTGTCGGTGTTATTGCTGCACAGTCCATCGGTGAGCCTGGTACACAGCTGACTCTGCGTACATTCCATGCTGGTGGTGTCGCCGGTAATGCTGCCGCCAATGCAACAATTGTTGCTCACCATAAGACAAAGCTCAAGTTTGATGAGTTGCGTGCCATTGATGCAGTTGAGGAGGACGGAAGTCCTGTACGTGTCGTAACAGGACACTTGGTAAGTGTCAGCCAGATAGATATCAATACAAACATCACCCTGTCAACACTGGATGTGCCTTACGGCTCTAAGTTGTATGTCCAGGATGGTGATATCGTTGAGGCTGGTACCCTTATTGCCAAGTGGGATCCGTTCAATAATGTCATCGTATCTGCTCACTCAGGAAAGGTCCGCTTCAAGAATGTTATTGAAGGCGTTACTTACAAGCTGGAAGAAGATGAAGCGACAGGTATGCGTGAGCTTATCGTTATCGAGGCAAAAGACCATAAGATGTCACCTGACTGTGAAATTTTGGACGAGAAAGGTAATGTTATCCAAACTTATACCTTCCCCATCGGCGGTCATATCTCTGTTAACAATAACGAGAAAATCAAGGCCGGCGATGTACTTGTCAAAATACCTCGCAGCGTAGGTGGTATGGGCGATATCACGGGCGGTCTGCCACGTGTAACCGAATTATTTGAGGCTCGTAACCCGTCTAATCCTGCTATCGTTTCTGAAATTGATGGTCGAATCACGCTTGGCGGTATCAAACGTGGAAACCGTGAGATAATTGTCCAGTCGGTTGTTAAGCCTGCTGACCCAGATGCTGCAGTCAAAGAAGGTAAGACTCTTACCAATGAAGGCTATATCATCGTGGAGGAGAAGCGCTATCTTATACCGACAGGCCGTCAGGTTCTTGTTCAGAATGAGGACTTTGTGCGTGCGGGAACACCGCTTTCTGACGGAGAGATAACTCCGGCTGATATCCTTGCCATTATGGGTCCTACAGCTGTTCAAGAGTACATTGTTAACGAGATTCAGAATGTATACCGCCTCCAGGGTGTGAAGATTAACGACAAGCATTTTGAGGTGATTGTCCGCCAGATGATGCGTAAGGTACGTATCGTTGATCCTGGTGACACTAATTTCCTCCCAGAGGACATGGTTGACAAAATCGATTTCATCGGTGAGAATGATCGTATCTGGGGGAAAAAGGTTGTTGTTGACGCAGGTGAGAGTGAGGTGATGAAAGTAGGTATGATTGTTACGGCACGTAAGTTGCGTGATGAGAACTCCTATCTGAAACGCCATGACTTGAAACCCGTTGAAGTGCGTGATGCACTTCCGGCAACATCTGTCCAAGTCCTTCAGGGTATTACTCGTGCTGCTCTGCAGACATCAAGTTTCATGTCGGCTGCATCCTTCCAGGAGACGACGAAAGTTCTTAATGATGCTGCCATCCGTGGTCGTGTCGATTATTTGGAGGGCATGAAGGAGAACGTTATTACAGGTCACCTGATACCTGCCGGCACAGGCTTCCCAGAGTTCCGTAACGTCATTGTAGGCAGCAAGGCTGAATACGAGAGCCAGATGGAGGAAGATTCTGTTACCGAGATTGATACTGAGGAAATTGCTGAGCAATAGTTCCTGTAGAGTATAGATTTTTACACCAGAGGCTGCACAATTAGTGTGGCCTCTGGTGTTTCTGTCGTTGCCCGTTAAAACATTTTAGGAACGGCTTTACTCTATTCTTCAGGAGAAGAGAGTTGCTCAATTCCTGAGGTGTTCTGGATACCAGTTCGGAAAAGGCCTGATAGAGTTTTGTACTCTATCAGGCCTTCTTAATAACTCCTTTCAAAAATTATTTGTCAAAGTTGTCTGTACGGAAGGGAATAAGAGGGAGTCCCTCCTTGTTGGCAAGATTGCCAAGTTGGAAATTCTTGAAGCAATATCGTGCTGCGACAGGATTCTCTACTTCTGGCGAAGTCAGCATAATCAACTTGTCTTTGACAGTTGCCTTGGCAGCCTTGAACACACTGTCAGCACCACATACCTCAAAGCCTTTTATGTCTTGGAACCTATTAAAACCATTTGGAATATTGCTGAAGGTCAGATAGGCTCTGTTGTTTTTGATTTTTATAGATTTGAATGCAGGGTGTGAGTAGTGGATGTTGTCAAATTTGTATACTTTGGCCAGTGCCCAGTTGGCTAATCTCAAACCGATAGGCTGCTTGTTGGATGGATGGATCTCGTTTTCTTCTTTAGCGCTGACACAGTCGTTTGTTCCGATTATACCGATGTTTTTTGCCAGTTTCAGGGCTTTATACTGCTGCTCGCGCAGGATGGCAGCATCACTCCGGTTAGAGTCTCCGTATTTGAAAGGAGTTATCTCTACATAGAAGAAAGGCAGGCAACCCTGTTTCCATTCTTTTCGCCAGTCGCTTATCATTCCGCTGAAATGTTTGGCATAGTCATCTCTCCAGAGGCCCACATTTGATTCACCCTGGTACCAGATGAATCCCTTGATGGTGTAGCCTATGAGGGGCTTGAGCATGGCGTTGTATAATGACATAGGTGTCTGCTGATTAATTTCTTTGTCCTTGAAGTCGTCAAGTTTAATCTCAGGATAGGTCAGTATCAGTTC
This sequence comes from uncultured Prevotellaceae bacterium, assembly GCA_900318305.1. Lineage (GTDB taxonomy): Bacteria > Bacteroidota > Bacteroidia > Bacteroidales > Bacteroidaceae > UBA6382. Next base: position 13,418 of record ONKB01000099.1, read on the forward strand.
CTTGGGCATCCATGCCTCAACGGTGGAACCGCCGTAGCTGCAGAAGATGATGCCGATGGGGATGTTCAGTTTGTCAATGAGGGCTGATGCAAAATGGTATGCCACGGCAGAACAATGCTTGATGTCCTCGGGTGTGCAGTTCTTCCATTTTGCACTGACGCTATCTTGCGGTTCGTTGGACACAACATGAGGCACATAGGCGTAATGCAGCTTGCCTGTGTATTTAGGTGATGCAGCTATAAATTGTGCGGAGTTGACCACTGGGGATTTCGTCCATCCCGACAGCGGCATATCCATGTTGCTCTGTCCAGAGGCAAACCAGACATCGCCTATCAGCACGTCTCTGATGATGACAGGCTCTGTACCATCGTTAAGGGTGATGGAATAAGGTGTGAAGCTGGCTTTGGGCGTTGCTATGGCGATACACCATTTCCCTTCCTGGCTCGCAGTTGTCGAGAATGTCTTGTGGTTCCATGAAACTGTCAGGGTAACAGTGCTTCCCGGGTTGGCTTTGCCCCAGACATTTGCTTTTGTCTCACGTTGGAGAACCATGCCGTCATTGAAGGGCGCACCGAGATAAACTTTAGCGTCGCAATAGAGGACGCAGCTCAATGAGAGCAGTACAATTAGAAATAGTTTCTTTTCCATGATAAGATAATTACTTTTTAGTTCCACAAGTCTTTTCTATCCAGTTAAACCCGAGCTGCACCACTTTGCAGTTGCAGATGTAATACCATGCCACGGGAATATAGCAGAACATGAAGCGTTTAGCCGAATAGGCGAGGACATTATTGATTGAATCCCATTTGTAGTCTACTTGATAGAGCACAATATAATAGAGTGTGATACTGAGTATAAGGGCAAGCAGCACGTTCAGATTGTCGCGCTCCTTGATGGTGTAGTATAGGTTGGCTATTATGGCGATGAGCAGGATGAGAAAAGCCCATCCGTAGAACGTAAGCTGTGTGAGCAGTGTCCAAGCACCCGCAAAGACAGTGCTTGCTTTCTCGCCGTCCCAGTAAGGATAGGCGATGATAGCACTCTCTGATGTCAGGTTGTTGCAAGAACTATACACCATGAATGTAATCGTTGGTATCAGTGTCAGTATCGGGATGATGATGCTCTGCCATGCAACTTTCTTTCTGAGCACCTGAATCAGTACGAGGAAGCCTGCCGTGCATCCGAAGACTATGCCTTCGGCTCTGAGCCAATGGTTGACGGCAATCAGTAATGCACCGAAGATGAGTAGTTCTTTCTGCTTGTTATTGCACCACATGCAGACATAGACCAGACCAGTTGAGGCCATGGCGGCCTGAAGTACATTGGTGGCTGAGAGCGATGAGAAGGAAATCATCTCGGGAGTACATACCATTGCAAAAGTGGCAAACATCGCAGCAGTGTGGCTCATCGTGCGTTTCGCCATACCGTAGAATGCGATGATGAACGCCAGAAAGAAGAAGCCGGGTATAGCTTTGGACGTTTCGGCACCCAGGGAATAGATATATGCGTATGAGAATTGCAGCATAGGCAGATAGGATATACAACTGCCTGGATTATGCATGCGGGGCATGTAGTCACCTGTGAAGATGCTGAGTCCTTTGTATGTGTGTTCCTGGGCGGCAAGGAAACCTATGGTGTCAAAGCCAGCCATGCTGTCCCGGTCATAAGTGGGAAAATACATGCATTTTGCGAAGTTGTGGTATTCTACCCAGATCAGGAAAATCAGGAGTAGCAGCCAGAGGAGGTTGAACCATGAGAAATCCAGTTGGGGTCTGAGGGTTGTCAGCAATTCCTTCTTTCGCAGAAAGACAGCCAAGGCGATGGATGCGGCACAAGCCACAAGTGTCATAGTCATGCTACTGCTGGCTGTGATGGAACCTCCTGCCCAGTCGTTCAGCATCATGAGAAATGTGATAATCCCTAATCCGATGGGGAATCCGAAACCAATGCGTTCTGTCAGTGAGAACTTGCAGGATATTATACTTATTGTGAAGAATCCTGTGAGGAAAACGAATATTAATGCCGTTGTTATCATTATTGTGGATTGGTTGAGGGTTGGACAGGTTGTTTGACAGGAAGTACGCCGGTGACATAGTCCTCAGATACAGGATATGGCAGTTTGTCAAGGTTCTTGCCGTTGACAATGGCCACATGGGTTATCTTTTGTGACCATGAAGTTTTGCCGTACTCTTCCTCGGTGACAACTTTCCGCGGATAAAGAGCCCTGACAACAGTGAGTTTGTCAATGAGTTTGCCATTAAATGGATTCTGCGGAATCGTTGGGTGACCGGCACGGAAATCTCCTCCTGAGGGATAGTAAATCACAGCGTCTTCGGGAGTGTTGTCCCGAAGCCAGATGATGTAGTTATAGTCGGCTCCCAGCTTCATTGACATTTTCTGGCTATATGTAGCAGTGGGATACTGACGTATGAGACTCATGTTACTCTTAAGATAACTTTCTTTCAACCATCCATAGATAGGATTGACCGTAGGAATCTTTGAAATCAGGATGTAGCCAATGACGAGGAGAATACCATTGCGCAGAAGCCAGGTGCTGATACTCCTCTTTCTGACTGCAGGAACAGGTTTCCCTGCGCCTTTTGTTTTTGAACTATTGGGTTTTGCCATATAATATGTAGTATAAATCTGTAATCCTATTGCAAAATTAATGAATCTAATGTAGATAGCGCAAGTTCTTTGTGAAGTTTAACGTGAGTTGATGTAAAAGATAATAATTTGTTTCTTGCAAGCCTCACCCTTGAGAGACATAGAGGGCTGCGCTGTTGACACAGAGGACACATGATATGATGTTTTACAAATTTAATAATACTTTTCGTATCTTTGTATCTGAATACAAAGGTGTCAAGGCAATGGTTGTATATATGTGGAGAATTGACCGCTTGTATATGGTGTTGGCGTTGATGTTCCTCTTTGCGTCGTGCAGACAAGAAAAAGCCGTGGAGTGCAAGGGGGGAATTCCGATGTGCTTTGATTATGCCCGGCTCATTGAGGTTGTGCGCTATGACGGATATACTGTGGCAGAGATTCGCAACCCGTGGGATTCTGCGGGCATCCTTCACCGCTATGTGCTTTTAGACAGAGAGAAGGCAGTCCCCGACAGTTTGCCTGAGGGAACACTTCTGAGGATTCCCTTGCAGAATGTGGTGATATCAAGTGTCGTGTACTGTACGTTGTGGAAAGACCTGCATGCCGAAAACACTGTGAAAGGGATATGTGATACGCGCTATCTGATGTCGCCATATTGGCGGCAGGCCATTGAGCGCCATGAAGTGCAGGATGTGGGCTCGTCTATGAATGTGGATGTGGAGAAACTAATTGCATTGAGATGTGACGGCATCTTGATGTCGCCTTTCAACAAAGGCAGTTATGGTGCGTTGGAGAAGACCGACATCCCCATAATAGAGTGTGCCGACTATATGGAAACATCTCCGCTGGCGCGTGCCGAATGGATGAGATTCTATGGACTTCTGACTGGCGGGGAACAGCAGGCGGATTCACTCTTCAGACAGGTGGAGGAGGAATACCTGTCACTGAAGGCAAGGGTGGCTGATGCGAAGAGCCGCCCTACAGTCTTCATGGATATAATGTCTTCGAACACGTGGTATCAGCCTGGGGCAAACAGCACTATAGGACAGCTTGTGGCAGATGCCGGTGGCAGATATCTGTTCTCGGACTATTCCCGTCAGGGTTCGGTACCATTGTCGTTTGAAACAGTTCTGCGACGTGCCCAGAATGCCGATATTTGGCTAATCAGGGCAAACAGTCTGACTTATTCTTCCATGGCGGAAAATGACGAGAGATATACTTTCTTTGAAACTTGGAAAAACCGTCATATATGGCTGTGCGACTTGAGTCGCGTTCCTTTCTTTGAGGAAACGCCATTTCAGCCCCAGCGTCTGTTGGCTGACTTTATAAAGATAATGCACCCTGAGATTATTGAGGGGGAGACAATGTATTTTACTGCCATGCCATGAGAACCAAGTATATATATATAATGTTGACAATACTGGCCATGATGCTGTTCTTATTGAACATTTTCTGTGGTGCAGTGGCGATAGATCCGCATGATACACTGCAGATACTCATGGGCCAGACGTCGGCCGAAACCAACTCATATATAATTATAGGTGTACGTCTGCCACAGGCATGCGTCGCTGTTCTGGCAGGGGCTGCCTTGGCAATATCGGGACTTATGCTCCAGACATTGTTTTCCAATCCGCTGGCTGATGCATCCATATTAGGCATACATTCGGGTGCAGGCCTGGGCGCAGCTGTGGTCATTATGTTGACGGGTGGAGTGATGGTCTCGGGGTTATCGGGATATGTGCTGTTAGTTTTGGCATCGCTGGTTGGAGCAGTAGGTGTAATGGCGATTCTGATGGTGTTTTCATCAAAGGTGCGCAGTAATGCCATGCTGCTTATTATCGGTGTAATGCTGAGCTATATGATATCTTCCGGAATATCATTGTTAAGCTATATTGCTACGGCAGACAATCTGCAGTTGTTTTTTATGTGGGGAATGGGGTCGTTCAGCAGCGTGTCCTTATCCCGCCTCCCTGTATTTGCAGTTATTGTCATGGCTGGTCTGCTGGTGGCTCTGACGCAGGTCAAGGCATTGAATGCCCTGTTGCTGGGAGAGCATTACGCCCAAAACGCAGGAGTCTCTATTAGGAAGGCGCGCACCATAATCCTCTTGGCAGTAGGACTTTTATCGGCTGTTGTCGTCGCTTTCTGCGGTCCAGTGGCTTTCATAGGACTGGCGGTGCCCCATATATCAAGAATGGCTTTTGGGACAAGCAATCATCTTGTTCTTATGCCAGCGTCGTTTTTAATTGGGGCGATTATGGCCCTGATATGTAATTTTTTCACGACCTTTGTAAATCCGGCTATACTGATACCAGTAAATGTGATAACGCCTTTCATTGGTGTGCCCGTGATATTCTATATCCTGTGGAGGAGACCGCTGTATCGCCAGTAGAAAATTTTAAATCAAAAAAGATATGAAGAAAGTTTTATTGTTTTCAGTGTCTGTGTTGATGGGGGCAACTTGGATGAGTGCCGTGCCACAGCACAAAATCGCAGGGACAGCCCCTGCCAAGTTTACTATCGTGTATGATGCCAATGCCGAGGATGAGGAGGGTAAGGATGTGGCCACCTCTTTCCAGAAACGTATGCAGGAAGTAGCGGGTGTTATATTGCCAGTATCTCCAGCTAATCAGGTTAAGAAGGGATACAAGACCATCTCCTTTGTCCACTCGGCTGGTAAGAAAGTTTTTGACTATGAGATTAAGGCAGTCAAGGGCGGTCTGGTGATTGACGCTGGCGGCTGCTGGGCAATGCAAAAAGCCAGTGAGTATATTGCGGATGTGTTGGCGAAGAAAGACATTCCGTCAAACTACAAATTAACAGGCAGCGTAGAAGGACAGTTCCTCTTCCCGAGGCGTTCTGACGTTAATCTGCGTATTCTTGATGATAATATATGGGATTATAGCCTGGACACCATCCCCGACGTGTGGAAAAAAGCAGGCATAGATTGCCGCGATGATGCCCGTGCCCCAGAGTTTGCTCAGTTGGTACGTGCCTATATGCCTGACGTGGTAACTCTGCAAGAATATAATAATCACATGCATGTGCGTCTGTTCCCTGTGCTCCAGCAATATGGCTATGCCATGGCTAATAATCCTTCTGTAGGTCCGTGGGCACATACCCCGATAATGTATAATCCTGGGAACATAGAACTCATAGAGGCTCATAATACCCTTTATACTCCTGAGCAGTGGAGCAACAGAGGCACCAAGAGTTTTACGGTGGCCGTGTTCAGACACAAGGCGACAGGTAAGACTTTTGCGGTTCTGAATACCCACCTGTGGTGGCAGGGTGACGGTAGGATGCCTGGCAGTACCTATGCCCGCGCGTCTCAGGTGCGCCTGATGATGGCCGAGGCAGAGCTGATTAAATCCAAGTACAACTGCGTGATGTTTATTACAGGTGACATGAACTGCGAGGAGTCAACCATTCCTATCCAACAGTTTATCCAGGCAGGATATGTCCAGTGCTATAAGGCTGCTACTGTGTATGGTAACCGGGACAATGGTCATCATATCTGCGCTCCGAAGGAGGTGGGTGTTCGTCAGAGCCGCCGCAAGGGTGCTGATCGTGAGATAGGAGCAATAGACCATTGTCTGATGTACAATACCCAAGATACGGAGGTAAAGATATTCGACTGCATCCAGGCGTATTTCACCGTCAAGCTGACTGACCATTATCCCAATCTGATTGACGTTAGATTATAACGTGAGTCCAGCATAAGTAAAATTCTTTGCCGTTGACATATTAAGATATTCTCCATGCTAAGTTGAAAAGAGAGGAGATATCTTATAGATAACATCAAACATACATATTCATAAAGCCATCTCCCACAATTATGAGAGATGGCTTTATGAATAAATAAACGGTTGTCTTAGCTTCTTGCCAGAATGATGACGGCAACACCGATAATAAACGCTACAAACATGCCGAAAAGCAATGCCTTAACGATGCCTTGAGCACCCTTGAACTCTTTCCATATGAAGATGCCCCATAGGGCAGCAATCATAGGAGAACCCTGGCCAAGAGCATAGGATATGGCTGGACCGAGGTTGGCTTCTTTGCCAGAGCAAAGGTAGCTGAGCATGGTACCTAAGCCCCATACGCAACCGCCGAGTACACCTACGAGGTGAGTTCCGAAACTGCCCTTGAAATAATCGCTGTAGCTTACAGGTTCTCCGCTGACAGGTTTCTTCATGGCGATGGTTCCAAATACAAAGTTACTGAGGAATGCTCCTAAAGCACAAAGGAAGAATGCCGTGTAGGGTGTTCCCATACCTGGAGCTGGATTAGTGCAGCTTGTCAGGTCCATGGCATTGGCAACAAAGGGATAGAAGATACCCATCAGGAAACCTGAGATGACGGTAAATGTCAGGCCTTTCTTACTGATGCCCGTACCGGAATTCTTTGAGTTCTTGCCAGAAGCGACACCGTTGCAGATAACGGAGAGCAGTACTAGGGCCACGCCAATGGCTAAAATGAGCGCATTGCCAGTGGGAGCACCTTGTGAGAGGGCAAGACAGTAGTTCAGGACAACTCCTAATACAAGTGCGATACCCAAACCGATAGGCCATGCAATAGCCAGACCAGAGATGGAAACCGCTGCGGTGAGGAGTATGTTGGCTGCGTTGAAGATGACACCGCCGAGCAGTGCGCTGGCAATGCGGCTGCCTTCAAGTTGGCTGATATCCTCAAGGAAAGGTCTGCCGGCATCACCTGTACTGCCCAGTGTGAGACCCATCAGGAGAGAGAATAGGAGAATACCAACGCAGTAGTCCCAATAGAACAGTTCGTAGCGCCAGGATTTGCTGGCTAATTTCTGGGTGTTACCCCAACTACCCCAGCAAAGCATCGTAATGACGCAAAGTACAATCGCAAGGGTTCCGTTAGTTACAATAAACATAGTCTTTTAAGTTTTGAATTATTGAATGATTTTAATTGAGTTCGCTATAAGGTGCCGAAAACTTCATTGGCTGTCGGAACGGAGGGCTGGGCCCCGACACGGGTAACAGCGATGGAGGCGGCTTTGTTGCCCACCTTAATGGCTTCAGCAAGGGAATATCCCTTGGCAAGGGCGACACAGAGTCCGCCGCAGAAGGTGTCGCCGGCAGCTACCGTATCAACGGCTTTAACAGGGAAGGACGGCACAAGAAGCAGGCTGCCCTGCTCGTCAAGGGTATAGGCTCCGCGTTTGCCAACGGTGACGATGACAGTCTGAACACCCTGTGCTTGTATCTTGTGGATAACAGACAATGCACTGGCATCGTCGGTAATCTGCTCGCCTGCCATATAGGCAGCCTCGGTCTCGTTAGGGATGATGATGTCCACATTCTCCAATAGCTCTGCCGGAAGTGGCTCTTTGGGGAACGGTGCAGGGTTGAGGATAACTTTAACCCCGTTGGCATGGGCAATCTGAGCCGCATAGGTCAGCGATGGAACAGGTGTTTCCAGTTGCATCAGTAGGATGCCGGCCTCCTTGATGTCTTTCTCGGCCTCCTTGATGTCCTCCACGGATAGCATGGCATTGGCACCAGAGGCAACAATGATGGTGTTTTCACCATTCTTGTCTACAGGAATCAGAGCGACACCTGACGAGGCTCCTTGGATAAGGCGCACATGGTCGGTATTCATACCTTCTTTCTTGAGCAATGCCAGCGACTGGTTGCCGAAGGCATCATCACCGAGACAGCATACAAACGTGGCGTCACCGCCCAAACGGGCTACGGCAACAGCCTGATTGGCACCCTTGCCACCTTGGGCTGTCATGAAATTGTCACCCATCAAAGTCTCTCCCGGAAGGGGGAAATGGTCAACGCGTACCACCATGTCGGTGTTACTGCTACCAACAATAACTATCTTGTTCTTCATAAATTAAAGTAATTCTGCGTGGTTGATAAGTTTTAACAAAATTAATTAAAATTTTGTATGACAAGGCTTTTTTGATTATTTTTTTAGTGGTAGGGGTATAGACTGGCGATTACTTGAGGCGCTTTTCTATAATCTCCCAGTCAATAATCTTCCACAATGCGGCGAGGTGGTCGGCGCGGCGGTTCTGGTAATCCAGATAGTAGGCATGTTCCCATACGTCAAAGGTCAGCAGGGGAGTGAGGCCTTTCTGCAGGGGGTTGGCGGCATTAGGTTCCTGAGTGATAATCAGTTTCCCATCAGGGCCGGCAGAGAGCCATACCCATCCGCTGCCGAAAAGGGTGGTGCCTTTTTTCAGGAACTCTTCCTGGAAAGCCTCAAAGGAGCCGAAGTCACGTGTGATGGCTTTTCCTGTCTGCCCGGTCGGTGCGGTTGCCATAGGGCTTCCTGAGAACTGGGCAAAATAGAGGTTGTGGTTCAATATCTGTCCGGCATTGTTCAATATGCCGCCTTGGGCCTTGCAAACGATTTCTTCAAGGGAGGCATCCTCTAATCCACTTCCCGGTAGCAGTGCATTCAGGTTATTGACATAGGTGTTCAGATGCTTCCCATGGTGAAAACCAAGGGTCTGTGCGCTGATAAAAGGTTCAAGTGCCTCTATGGCATAGGGTAGCTCCATTAGTTCGTGTTTTTTCATAATGAAATATGTTTAATTGATTTGTATGTCGCAAAAATACGAAAAATAATATTGAAAGCCCTAATTGACCATGTTTTATTTGGATGAGCTGTTTTTGTTGCTCATCTCTTTCGGAAGAGTGACCAGCCTCATCCCTGGTCACTCTCCCGAAGTTTGATATTTTTTTATCCAAAAAATTTTTTTCTTGGCAAAGCTATTGCCAATTTCAAAATTATAGGTACTTTTGCACCGCTAAACAAAATAGCTTGCTTCAGTAGCTCAGTTGGTTAGAGCACCTGACTGTTAATCAGGGGGTCGTTGGTTCAAGCCCATCCTGAAGCGCAATAAGAACTCAGGAGTTACGAGAAATCGTAACTCCTTTTCTTTTCAGACTGAGCAGATGAGATTATACGTCCCTCAAACAGGTCATTTATCGTAAGGTAGATGACCTGTTCACTGGTTACGTTATCTCCGAGTATGTGATTTCCGGTTTCTTGATAATATGAGGCGTAATGGCTGGTAGGTTGGGCGGACCCAGAAGGAAAAATTATCCTCTGTAAAAAGAGTTTTTCCAGATATCATGCCTAACTTTGTCAAGTCGTTTCTGATTTTCCTGTCTTGTTTTGCAGCACAGGGAAGGGAGAAATCTGATGCGGCAAATTCTGGAGGCTTTTTGTCTTCCGGGAACAAAGAATCAACTAACTTCATGTGCTGCGGAATAAGGCTGTATGATGATTTTCAGGGATGGAATAAACAGGAGAGAGTTTTTGGGCCAGTCTGCCACAGGTTTGGCTATGCTGGGACTGGGTGCCACTTGTTTAGAAGGTAAAGGGAAACGTGTTTCAAAGACAGTGTCGCAAACTGCTGTGGCTGAAATAGGTAATATCCGGTCCATATTGCTGCATCTGGGCAGCAATATGTGGTGTGACTTCCCTACAAGTCTTATGGGATCTCTTACGGGAGGTGGCACACAATATCTGAGCCGTAAACCAGAAACCAGAATTGTATGGGAGGACAAAGAGTGGCGTGAGATAACTGATCATATAGCCAAAGCGGGCATGAATATGCTGGTGATAGACATCGGTGAGGGACTTTATTTCCCCAGTCATCCTGAACTTGCCATAGAAGGAACTTGGAGTGTGGAGAAAATGCAGGCGGAAATAAAACGGCTCAACCAGTTGGGTCTTGAAGTAGTACCCAAACTGAATTTCTCTACTACTCATAACAGTTGGATGGGAGACTACTCCCATATGGTGTCATCAAAGCCATATTATCGTATGTGTGAGGATGTTATTGGTGATGTGATGGAGATTTTCGGACATCCGCGTTTCTTCCACATAGGTTTTGATGAGGAGACGGCTGCTTTTCAGGATCCTCGTTTTGGGTATGTATGTGTAAGGAAGGGCGAATACTGGTGGACAGATTTTCTTCATATCGTCAACACGGTAGAGAAGCACGGGGCACGTCCTTGGATGTGGAGCGACTATGCCTGGGCAAGCGAGGACTTTATTGATCGTTGTCCCAAAAGTGTAGTGCAGCAAAACTGGTTTTATGATGAAGCCAACGGAGGATTTGACCTTGAGACCAACACCACGGATGACATCAGGATTCTGCGTACATTTCTGGCTCTTGACAAAGCTGGGTTTGACCAGATACCATGCGGTACCAATTGGGCTGGATGGGCTCGGAAGCAGGCTGGTATCGGTGCTGATGACGTGATGGGAAAGTTGGTGGCCTTTAGTCGCGAACATATTTCCAAAGAGCATCTTTGGGGATTCATGATGGCCACATGGGAAGTCTATGTATGGAAACATCTGAAAAACCGCGCAGAATATTTACAGAAAATCCATCATGGTGTGGACCTGTTGGCTGATGCCTGTAAGGCCGACTGAGCCAATAGGGGCAAATAGGCCCACTAAGTCATCTGGGCCTGCAATGCTCTCTAAGCCTATATTGGTATAGTTGGCAATAAAAACTGTACTTTTTCTGTTGGTTTCAGATGATGTTATTAAAATCAGTGCCCGTATCACATGGAAGGATACGGGCACTGATTCTTATCAACCTAAGGGATGTTTATTTCACGACAATCTTACGACCATTTATGATATAAATACCAGGTTGCAGCCTGCCCTGACGGCGCAGTGTGCTGATGTCGGCATTCTTTTGTACCAGCGTACCTGTAATGGTGTAGATGTCGCCAGTTTCCTTTACGGGACGCAATTGCAAGTTGGCGCCGGTAATAACACCATCAATGGCGATATCCAGTGCCTGTTCCGTATTGCCAGGAATATGGAAATAAGCCCTGTAGCGTCCACTTGGAACCTCAGCGCCAATGCCAATGAATTCCAGAACATTGGTGGAGAGGACAAAATAGTCGTCGTCGGTAGGTATGTCACGGTTGACGTATGTGCCAATCATTTCCACCCCACCTTTTATTTCAGTCATCTCCTCTGTTGTCGGAATGATAGACGTTTCGTTGATGTTGTAGGTGGAGAGGAAGGAGGTACTGTCGCTTACATCCGCATTGTTGTTCACTTTACCTGGCATGATGAGGTAAGGAACGTTAGCCTCAATGGAAGTAACGGTAGCGAACTGTACGACGCTCCCATCAATGCCGTCAAGGCGTGCCACATGGGTACCCTCACCAAACGCACTGCTGGGATCAGCGATATCAAACGGAACGCAGAGCGTATTCCACAGACTCTTTTCAAACGTACGTTGCAGACGCACATTGGCCTGGCTGATGGCTGTCGGAGTATAGTCGATGCTCTCACGGAGCAGGACGTTTTCTGGTCCGTTTTTCTTGAAGACAGCCGTGATGGTGGTGGCCTTCGTTACGGTGTAATTAAAGTCAGCATTGGCCGAGAGGGTAGTCTCACCGTCACGATAGCCTACGAAACTGTATCCCTCTGAAGGTGTCGCCTGGAGGTTTAGTATGGTTCCATAGTCATGGATGGCAGATGCGGTGTTTACAGAACCTTGTGTCTCGTCATATTCGATATTGACAGTAAATTTCTGTGGTCTGAATACAGCACGCATGTTGTAGGCCTTGTTCATGGGAACGACAACAGGATTCTCCGTGCTGTAGCGGCCTATCTGGTTCTCCTCTATTTGCTGTTCTGGAGTTTCTCCCTTCATCCTGCGTGAGGAAGCTATAGTCTCAATAGCTTCGTCAACGGTACCCCAGTAGTCAAATGTGTAACCTTCTTTTGGTGTCGCTGTCATAGTGACGCTGGAGCCGTATGTGGTTTCTCCATTGGTGATACCGTTGTTGCTGGTTGTGACGTTACCAGCCTGAATGTTCGGCCAAGGTTCTACATTGTATTGTACAAGTCCGCCCTTGAACAGCATCCAGCCTACCTGCTTGCCGTCCATGCCGGTGAAGCCCTCGTTGTCGTTAACATCGACTGTGTTCACCAATAAAGTATAGTAGCCGTTGCGGTCCACATCGTTCATCTTCACGGTGAAGACGCTGTCGTTGTCGTCAGCCTTGGTGATGAGAATGTCGGAAGTCTGTTTTTCGCCCTCATAGCGCAATACCATGTCGCTGCGGGTAAAGGACTCGGGCTTGACTGGCTTGTTGAAGCTTACCGTCAATTCGTCAATCACGTCGGTAGCGATGGCATCACCCTGCGGAACAGTCTTGATGCTCTTCACCTCAAGGCGGTTGAGCGGTGCAGGCTCAAACTCTACGGAGAAAGAGTAAGACTTACCCATTCCTTTCTGGAAGGCAATCAGTACATGTACCTTGTTGTCGCGGATGGGGTCGCCTCCGTCACGCATAGTGTACTGCGTCTGCCATATCTGGTTATTTTCCAGTATGGGCTTATCGGCCCGTACCGACTTGATGCCTCCGCCTCCCATGGTCGGGTCGGCAAAGGAGGTGTAGAGGAAGTTGAAGCCTTCCTGCATGTTGGTATCATCAACCTCAATGGTTACATCGTAGGTATAGCCGCTTCTGTATTTCAGCGTGGTCTTGTCTGTGAATGAGAAGATAGGCAGGGTAGTGCCGTCGCTCAGATACATGCGGTCGGGCTCGTCAACAGGATTGATACCCAGATTGTCGTTTACCGCCCAGCCGTGAAGGTCTTGGGTCTGAGCCAGATGATAACCCATTAATGATCCCATAGGCAGTTTGACGCTGTGAATCAACTCATGGATGGTTACCTGGTCAAGCAGTGACAGGTCGGGGTTACCATAGGAAGTAACGTGGTTCACAGAGATGTCATACTTGTTGAAGTGTCCCAGCAACGAGGCAGTGAGATCCCATTGTGCATAGGCTGATCCGCCGGCAGGAATGTCTCCGAATGTCGTGGCAATGGTAGAATCGAGAGCCACTACGGTATTGCCACCGTTCAGGCGAGAGGAGATGATGTTGAAGTCAATGAACAACCCCTTCTCGTTGTCGATAATCTTCGGCTGCTTGGTAAACATTCGGATGTTTGTAGCATCACCCTTGCCCTTGTTGTGGAGGAGTACGGCGAACTCAGCAGGAACCATCGGCTCAACGACATCCTTGGTCAGCGGATTGTCGCCATAGACATCGCGCTGCATGAAGTAGGTGAGGTCAAGGTCAGGCGAGGGCTTAACCTGCAGTGATACAGGCAAGAGTGAACGTACCTGTGTCACGCCGCTGCCGTCGTTGAAATAGAGCGTACCGCCGAAACTCCATGTGGTGAGTGCGTCAGGAGCGGCATATTTGGTCGGGATAAACAGCACGGTGGCTATACCCTTGGCCTTAGGACCGAGTGTCCACGGACCATCAACATTGCCCTCAAAGCCTTCTATGCTCTCGAAGTTAATCTGGAACTCATGGCTTGTGGCTTCTTTGCCCAAAAGGTCCTTGACAAGCAGCGACAGTTCGATGCCTGTAAGGTCTGTGCTGAGACCATTCTCCACTGTCAGTGTGCCGCGGAAGGCCTGACGTGTCATGACAAGTTTCTGATCAATCTCCAGTTTCACGCTGGCGCAGGTATTCTTGCCCATGTTCTCATACATATCCAAGAGATCCTTCTGGGCACTTTCATAAAGTTCTGTCCAACTGTCAAAGCCTTTCAGTAAGAGGTCGTTCTGACAGGAGTCAAGACGGTTGGCATATTCTTTGATATAACGGGAACGGACGATTTCGTCACGGGTGTACCATCTTCCGTACGACCAAGAAGGTACATCCATATCCCTATAGCCAGCTTCACTTACCGGGTTAGATTCAAGAGGTATACCTGGTTGGTTGTGGTATGCCTTGTGTGCGTTCCATGCTAAATATTTCTCGATATACAACTTCATGCGCGTAACGTACTGGTCATAGTTGAAGTCGTAGTAGGTGTCAGAGCCGTTGATCTTGACCGCATTTATTCGCTCTTGCATCTCCTCCTGGGACTTACCTCCAAATACATGGACTCCATTCATGCTGGCGTGCATCCCATAAATCATGTCGCTGATGATGTTGTTCAGGCTGTCGATGCTCTCAGCGAATTCCGGTGTGTAGTGATCTAGAGCCTCGGGAGCATTCAGCATTTCTACCATCATGTCGTGGTGGGCGAACTTCATCAGCCCGTAGAGATTCATCTTGGCGAGATAGAGACGGAAGTATGAGTTGTCAACATAATTCTCAAACTGCTTGACATACCATTCGTATGTGCCTTCAACGAGAGAAGGATCAACTGTGCTTCCACTGGGTTCATTCTTCGGGGCTCTCAGTTTCTTGGACAGGTAGTCACCTCTACCCACACCGTCATAGACATTCTTTACACCATTGTAGAAATTGCTCCAGTCATTGAATTTGTCATATCCGCCACCGGTTAAGCCATTTAATGCATCATTTTTTGCGCCTTCAAAACGGCGATTTCCTTCGTTAGTGATAGCGTTCTTGATAGAATTCCAGTCTCCACCATTATTCCATATATCCACGAAATCGTTTGCGCGGTCAAGACCGTCATCAACACCATCTGGCGGACCAGGAACGAGGTTCGACATGGCACAGAGCAGATCAATAGTGCCGCGCAGTGCACCATCGCTGGCTGTCTTCCAGCTCAAGCTGCCACCCCTGCCGCTGAAGACAGGACCACTGCCGCCGCCAGTACCTAGCCAGCCACCATCACTGCCGCAGCCACCACCGCCGGAAGCGGCATTCTTGACGAGGTTCACGCTCTTGGCTACCCAGGCATGTTTGTGATCCTTGCCGCAAGGCCACTCAAAGTCGGCCAGATACTTGCCGCTACAAGGTGTGCCTCTGGTTGACTTGAACATGCCTCGTGCGGCAGGCTCATCATCGTTGTGGGTTACACGGACAGGTATAACATAACTCTGTTGCGGACCAATGACAACACCCTCATACTGCACAAGCGGTGTGAAGCTGAAACCAGGGGCTTCGGGAAGGGTGAGCTTGGTGTTCTGGGCTGCAATAAGTCCCTCATTGCGCAATACAATGTTGTACATGGAGGACTTGCCCTTTTCCATCAAATCGAGTGCTATGGTGTCGGGAGCTGTCATGATGATGACAGGTACGGGCACCTGTGTCTCGTAAGTCAGTGTGCTGACAATTTCATACTCGTCTTCAATCTCTGTCTCTACGACATCCCAGGTGACACTGACAGCTTGATAGGATATGGTGGCCGTATGGCTCTTTGTCTCGCCAGGAGCTACAACGACATTCTGACGGTAATCGTCGTGCTTGGGCGCAGTGACGTAAAGCTGATAGAAACCTTCGTTGATGCCTTCGAATGTTACGATACCGCTCTTGTCGGTGGTCAATGTCTTGATGTCGGCACCGGTATTATAGTCTTTCAGTTTTACTGTGGCTTCGTTAACGCGCGGATGGTTGCCGTCCTTGTCGCCATAGATGGTCATCTCATCCTCGACAAATACCTTCAGGTTACCCTTGCTCTCGCTGACAGTTGTCACGCTGAAGTGTACAACTGTACCATTGCCGTTCTCACAGTTGATGGCAAGGGTTCCTGTCTGCTCAATATTTACATCGAAACCCTGCCCGTTGAAGCGCAGCAGAATCATCGTGCTGTCGCCGCTCTCCAGGGATGGGATGTCAGAGGCAGAGGCTAGGGTAACAAACTTACCCATGCCAGTAGGCAGTGAGATGCTTATCTTACCTGTTGCGGTTTCACCCTTGTTGGTAAGGAAGATGGGGTAAGTTCGTGGCTGCGTAGTCTGGACAGTCGTCTTGATATTGTTCTCGCTGACTGCCAGGTCGGCAATGCGCATCTTGGTATAGTTCCATGTGTTGACGCTCAGGTTAGCTCCCTCGTCACATTTCAGTTTGAACTGTATCTGTTCGTAGTCACTGATGGTAGTGAGTTTCTTGCCGGTAATGGTGTATTCCAAATCTATCTCACTGTGTGCCGGGAATGTGGCGATTGGCTTTACCTGTATGTCATAGTTGGCAGTGCTACCCTCGAATGTGGCTGTGATATTGTGCAAGTCAAGTCCACAGGTGTTGCGCAGGCGCACCTTGCCTTCATAAGGTTCGTCCTTGAAGACCTCGTTGACAAGATAGCTGGTCTCCGTACGTGCCATGCCATAGACTTCGAATGAGCCGAGGAAGACCTTCGTGGTTGCAGCATCACTGCGTGCGCAGGCACCGATGTTGACAGTACCGGAGAAGCTGGCAGGAATGGAGCATTTGCCCATGAAATTACCGTTCTCATCAATGCCGCCGATGTGACCGAAGGTCTGGCGCTGTCCGTTGCAGTCCATGAAAAGCTGCATGTAGTGGGACTGGTTTACCAGGCCATTGATGCCGATACAGGTGCCGGTGAACTTGGCCGTCTCGCCTATGTTGTAACCAGGCTTTTCTGCCTGCATGGTGTAATTGTAGAGGCTGTTGCCTGTCAGTTCTATGATGTCTGACGTGTTGTTGGTAGTCAGCAACTCCACAGGCTTGTTGTCGGGGTTGACAACAGCCTTGATAGCGAACTTTCCGGTAGAAGTGAAGCAGTTAGGACGGAAACTGAAATATTCCGCCTCCCCGCTGGCAAGTCCTGTGGGCATAGTATAGGTGGTCCATTCCCGATCGTCATAGAAGAGTTTGATGGGAATGTTGGCAGGAACAGCCGCTGAACCGATATTCTTCACCTGGATGGTGACAGTAATTGGGGTGTCCTCGCTAACGGTGGTCTTGCTGAGCTCAAAACTGGTAATGGTCAGGTCGGGCATAGTGCGGTCGCTGATGAGCAGCCATGTGGAACCGCTACTGTAACCGTCGGCCTTTGCAATGACACTGATGGTGCGGTCTCCTTCTGCCGTACTGTTGCTCAAGGCACGGAAAGGAATGCTGACGCTCTTCTGCCCAGCAAGTATAGTTGCCGTTTTCTCAAACTGCACATCCTCAGCATCAGTCTCTATGGTTACGGTGAGGTCTTGTGTGGCAGCATCATTCCGGGTAATAGTCAGATTACAGCCCTCCTCATTACCTTCAAGAATAGTGGACTTGTCGGTGATGACACTAAGAGTGGGACCATCGTTGTCGGTGATAATGATACTGTCGGTTACTACGGCCTGCTTGTCACCGATAGCCGTACAGTTACAGTCGGTCATGTAGACAGCGGCACGTATATGTACCAGCCTGTCACCGTCAACAGTCTGATTGTCTTTTACTCCAAGAGGGAAGTTGACTGTTGTCGTTCCAGCAGGCATGGTGAGTGTCTGGGTACTGTAATAGATGTCATCATAACCGTCATCCGTCAGTTTAATGGTAATCTTGTTGTTGGTTACTTCAGCACGGGTAATGGTGCCCATGATGGCCTGTGGGCCAGCTCCTTCACTGACTGTCTTCGGAGAAAGTGTCATCTGAATGACAGGTGTGTCGTCGTCGTGAAGGATGAATAGCGTCTCGGCGGTCTTGTAG
The DNA here is from genome assembly GCA_900318305.1 of uncultured Prevotellaceae bacterium. Lineage (GTDB taxonomy): Bacteria > Bacteroidota > Bacteroidia > Bacteroidales > Bacteroidaceae > UBA6382. Next base: position 31,423 of record ONKB01000099.1, read on the forward strand.
TGCTCTGCTGTTCCACTTAGACGGATGCTCATGACGTTGGAAGGATTCTTGTCCTGAATAATGGGAATATCAATGCTTGCCTCCAAAGCGTTGTCCTCAAAGACAATGCGCTGTGGCAGCTTGAAGCGTTTCTGCTCCTCAATGTTGAGATAAACGGCCAATTGTCCGGGGAACGGACGCTGAGGCACGGTTGCGGTAAGATGGATAGTCTCTCCCTCGTTGTATTCATCCTTATCGGTTTTCAGCGTCAGGGCAATCTGATTGGTCTCCTCGATGAGGACGGTGTCCACAACCATGTCATAGCCATTGTTCAAAGCTTCATTGACGATAACGGCTACACGCTGGTCTATATCGAAACGATCGTTGTTGACAGGATAGATATAGAAACTGGCACGGTTGGCGCCTTTGCTGAAAGTTACCTTGCCGTTGTCAGAGAAACGGAGACGGTCAGTGTGACCTGCCTCATCTCTGCTGCTGAGATTGAATGACTGTGACTCTGCCAAATCGCCCGTACGGCGTACTTCACAATAGTAGCCATTGGTGGAATTCTTTGGGATAAGGTTCTTGTTCGCAGTCAGAATGAGATACTTGTTAACACGGACAGAGTAGCTGTTGCCTACAGCGGTGTTGTTTGTCTGATACAGGGAAATTTCACCGCATCCGGCGGCAGGAACAACCTGCACGACAGGACGGCATTTGCCACTGATGCCAGGATAGTCATCAAGGGTAAACTGTGCCGAGCGTTCTACACTGCCGTCTTTTGCCAATGTCTTGTCATAGGCAGTTGAACCTATATAGACACGGCTGCCTGTTGTCTGACTTTCCAGATAAAGACGTTCGGTCCAGCCGGCACCTGTTGCCAAGTCTCCAATGTTCTTGACCTTCCAGGAGAAGTTGATATCACCCTTTGGCTCAACGATTGTCTGAGTGACCTTGATGTCTGTTGGCAGAAGGTCTGGTCGGGGTATGACTTCAATGGTGACTTTTCCGTCTTGCTGGGTATTGACAATATTTTCTTTGTTGCGGTTACTGAGTATAACACTGTTGTCAAGGAAGTAGATAGGGAACGCTGTCCCGTTGGCAAGATCCTCTGGCAAGGGTAGCTCTACGGAAAGAAGAGTTCCTGTGCTGCCGGAGATTTTGGTATTGTCTTCGCTATAGACAATGAAACGATAGTTGTGGTATGTATTTATGCCGCCATGTTCGTTGGCATCGCGCCACGTGGTGCCTTTCTTCTGACAGGACACCTTGTGGTTTGTAATACGGTTTTTTGAAAGCGTGACAGCCACATGGCCTGTCGTGTCAAGACCAAGTTCATAGGGTACGGAAAGGTCAAACTGTACACCCACGATGTCACTTGCATTCTCCAACTCAATAGGAAGACTCAGTGTCTTTCCGGCAGGATAGGTTACCTCCGGAATGCGAAGTACGTTGGTCTGTGCATAGACTGTTGTCAAGATGCACAGGAACACTGCAGATAAGATGGTTCTAATGTATTTCATAATTGTATTCTTTATATTCCTATTTAAATATGTATAGACAGTATTATCTGGTTATTTCACGATGATCTTCCTGCCGTTGTTAATATAGATACCCGATTGTAATGGCTTGCCATTGACTGCACGGCCATCCAGATGGTACCATACATCTGACTGCTGGTTTGTCTCAGTAGCCTTGATGCCTGTTGTCGGATGACTGATGCTGACACCAAGATGGTGGGCTTCCTTGTCAGACAGGCGGACTTCTGTAACTGTTGCACCTGCTGGCAGGTTGCTGATGATGTCATGCTGGCCTGGTAACAGTTCGAGACCATCGGCAGAGTAAATGACTATACGTACCCCGCCTGCCACATCACGCATGGAGACTGAGAACTTGTTGCGGATAGCACTGGTGACATTGATGTCACGCTTGGTGGTTCCACAAATGAACAACTGCAATGCCGCAACGGCCTCCGCATTGTCAAACTGAACAGTAGAATGGTTGACAGAGAGTTTGTTGGCTGCATCAAGAACAGCAGTTTCTGTATTTTGAGAAGCGCCATATCTCTTGGCATTGGCCGGTTGCTCGTATCCGAGTATGTAGTCGATGCTGCCTACGATGTCACGGACATCTATCGCGTTGTCGTTGTTGGCATCGGCAGCGGTGAAATTGAACATCTGGTCATTTGCCTTCTGGTCGTTCAAGGTATAGTGGATGACACTCTGCAGGTCTGTGACATCAATGTCCTGGTCGGCATTGACATCACCGTCAATCCAGTTCATGCGCAACAGCATGGTCTGCCAGTTGCCATTATACAAAACATATGCCTGTACCTTGTTCTTCGGACCGCTGAATACATAGTTGTTGTCACCCTTGTAGAGATTCCACAGACCATCAGTCTGATAGAGTTCCCAATAGGTGTCCCATGGATTATACCAGTAACCGTCATAGTGAATGCGTGCAAGGTCGTTGCTGGTGAATCCGTAATCCTGCTGGTCATGCCGGTATGTCATCAGCGTGTTTAGTGTCAGTTTTGTAGGAATACCTATGTTTATGTCAGTAACCACGGAATCATCACATTCAACAACTTCATGTGTGTGATAGTCAATAAACTGGAAGTTATAATTAAAGTCGTAAGATTTGAGTTTCTCGTTGGAGATAGGCTGGGAGATAGCTGTCAGCCGGTTGAAACTAACATCCAGCTTGGTCAGCTCAGGTAGTTTGGAGGCAAAGGGATATAAGTCGCCAGTGAACTGGTTGCCTTTCAAGTTGATTTCTGTAAGCGGAGCGAGTTCTGAAGTGATGCCGGAGAATAAAGTCCCGATATTACCGCCGATTTCGTTCTCGCTGAGGTCGAGTGTCTGCAGTCTTGAGAGTTGGAAGACATCAGCAGTCAGTTGGCCTTTCAGTCCTGAGGCGGGCAGGTCTATGGCGGTGATGTAATAGGTATCGCCACCCTTGTTCTCTGTGGTTATGCCTGCCCACTTGCCTGTAGCATGGTGATTGTTCGTCAAATCCCATGGGGTGGTCCAGTTGGCTCCGTCAAGGGTCTGGTAGAGTGTCTGCAAAAGAGCGTAATCCTGATCGTTCAGGACATCACCGCTGAAGAAACCTATGATTTCCTTGAATTCCTTCCAACCGTCAGCCTCCTTGAAGAGATCAACCTGATCCTCAGGAACCTCCAGCACGCATCTTGTGCGATAGCCCATATGGTATGTTTCGCATTTTGGTGGTGTACCGGCGTAGATGCGCATCAGTTGCAGTGAGTCACATCCTGAGCAGCAGGTGAAAGATTGCCACTGGGAGTAATCCTGATTGCGGCCGAAATAAACGCTCTTCAGGTGCTTGCAATCATAAAGACACCATGAGCCAAGGTCGCTTGTAAATGCGTCGGGGACACGGAAAGTCTGCAAATTTGTTCTGGAGAAGGCATAGTTTTCTACCACTGCGATAGAGTCTGGGAGGGTAATTTCGGCGAGAGCACTCTGTTCAAAGGCACAATAGCCAATCTCCCGTACTGTAGCAGGCAGATTGATGTGTTCCAGCGCCGTGGCTTTCTGGAAAGTATAGTTTGGTATGCGCCTGATTGTTGCTGGCAATTTAATGTTGCTGAGGTTGGGCGTATAAGCAACGATGCCCTCTCCGATAACAGTGAGACCATCAGGTAGGGTGATACTACTGATGCCGCTGCCATTGAAAGCTGAGCCTGCTATCTCTGTGACTCCCTCAGGGATGGTTAGTGCAGCGGTGATGGCTGGTGTCTCACGGAAAGCAGATCCGCCGATGTATGTGAGTGCATCTGGTAATTTGTCCAGGACAAGGTTCTTACATTCCCTGAAAGCGTCATTTTCTATGCGCGTTATCTGGTCGTTTAATTCAATGGTTGGTAATAACGTACAACTACGGAATGCATTGCCCTTGATGGTGCGGATACCGTCATGCATTGTCACGTTGATAAGCTGTGGGCATCCATACGCAAAGGAATAAGGCACGTGGTCAATACCAGTAGGAATATTGACACTGGTAAGGTTCTTACAATTATAACATACCCAGTCGCCTATGGAAATGATGCTGTTTGGCAGTGTAAGACTAGTGAAGCCTGTATTGGAGAATGCATAATAGTCAAGACTGGTCAGGGTCTCCTGATTATAGTTCATCGTGTTCAGAAGCGGACAGTCGGCAAAAGATGCATATCCTATGCTGGTAGTGCCGTCGGCCAGTGTTACGCTGGTCAGGGCATCACAATGCTGCAGAATATTGTTTGGAACTACCTTGATGTTTTGCGGGAAGGTGAATGTGCGCAGCGAGTCACAGTCGTAGAATATGGTGTATCCCAATTCTGTGACGCTCTCGGGCAATTCGGCCTGCTTAATGAGGTGGCAATCGCGGAAGGCTTCGTTGCCAACAGTCTCCAGACCTTCGTTGAATACGACGCTGGGTAAGAGGTAATTGCGTAGGAAGGCCTGGTGACCGATGCGCTTACATGTGCCTGGAATGACCAGAGGAGATGTGCGTTTCTGATTATCACAAAAGGCATAGTCATCAATGCTCTCTACCGTAGAAGGCATATTGACATCCTCCAAGGCATAGCACCCGTTAAAAGTACCGATGCCAATGGTCTTAAGACTATCTGGGAGGGTGGCTTTCTTTAGTTTCTCGCAGCGATAAAATACATCCCGGTCCATGGCGGTAATTCCGTTCGGAATGGTCACTTCAGTAATGCCTGTCCAGATGAAAGCGGCCCGTCCGATAGACGTTAACCCTGCCGGCAGGCTGATATGAGACAGCTTGAAATTATGGTTCTGCTCCTGGGCCAGGGCACATTCTCCTATGCTGGTGGCTCCGGATGGCAGGGAGAGACTGGTCAGCATAGGCATGTTGTAGAACATGTAAGGGCCTACAACATCGTTTTCTGTGTTCCAAGGTCCGCTCCAGGAATATTGTGAAGCTGTACCATTGTTGCTGACGTCCCAACGGTGGTAGCTGTCGCCACCGCTTACAATGCGCGCATTGGTCAGGTCCAGTACGGTAAGGTTGGGCAAGGCACTGTGCAGATAATCTATGTCTGTACCGTTGATGGGGCCAGTTACAGAAAGTTCTATTACATTGTTGGCGTCTCCCTGTGCCTCCATTTTAACCTGCAGCTGTCCACCGGCAGTTGTCGTGAGATCATATGTGGTTGACTCACCAAGAGCAAGAATGCGAAGATTCTTGGTATAGTTGTTTTCCCGATAAGTGTTCAACATGTCGGGACGTACATAAATGAACAACTCAGATGAGAGGTGGTATTCTCTGACAAAAGGACAAGTGCTCCCAGGAAATACCATCTTTTTCAGGGCATCGTGGTAACCAAATACGGTATAGTCATCACTCAGCGATGTGATGCCTGTTCCGAAAGTTATCTCAACCAATTTCGGAGTGTTGTAAAAACAGCCTGTTGACAAAGTTTCAACGGCATCAGGAAGAGTAATCCTTTCCAGACTGATACAACTGACAAAGCAATTGTAAGGGATATTGGTGATTTGTGATGTACCCAGGAAAGTGAAAGTACGCAAGGAATCACATCCTTCAAAGACAGACTCTTCCAGAAGGGTAACGCTCTCTGGCAATTCCAGTGAACGTATCCGGTCAGCATTCTGGAAAGCCTTGATCATGATGGTCTTCAGGCTGGTTGCCTCTCCAAGGTTGACGTTCTCCAGCTTATTACAGTTCTGGAAAGCCCATTTGCCCAGAATTTCCAGTTTGCTGTTCAATGTGACGCTTTCCAGTTTCTGACAATTATAGAAGGCATCTCCTGAAGTGCCTTCAGGACCACCTACGGCAATGATATTCTGTCCGAATACAATGCTTTTGATATTGCCTCGGTTAGACGTACTTCCTCCAATGTACTTAACTTCATGACTGTTGCTGTTGGCATCAGTCACGTTGTCGGCAATGATAATATGACCTGCTTTGTCTTCTTCCGCGGCATAAGTTTTGACACCAGTGAATGTGGCAGGCCCGTCAGCGCCGTCATAGCTGTAGATAAGTTGATTGCCATTGGCATCTGCTACGACCACCTGATCGGCTTGTGCTGCAAGTGGCAGAATCATACAGACTGTTAAAACAGACAGCGTCTGATTGACAAAAGTGTTGAATGAAATTTTCATAATATGTTGTGTTTTATATTTTTTAAATTTTTTTCAAATTTAATCAAGTTTGCCAGTTGTTATTGTCTCATATTCACAAAAATTATTCTCAAATTCACAATTTTTCTCCTTTAATCCCCCATAGGGGCGTGATATATTGTTAATGCGGATTCAAAAGGTAATAGAAATCTGTGTTAGATATATGTGACTGAAAATCAATGAGAAAGATTGATATTCTCGAAAGATACTTCTTGTTTCCTCCGATATGAATTGAACTCTCTTGTCTTGTATACAACTTTTAGAGCATTTTAATGCCCAGGGAATTGAAGGATGCGGAAAACCATCGGTCGAAATGCGACATCAGCGAATGCTTTCGCCAATTCTTATATTCTCCGTCTCCGGTACGTTGGCAATGTATACAACGACTTCTTAAGACGGAGAGTTGTCACCTGTGAGAACTCTTTTTACATCGGTCCTCCAGGAAAAAGCAGGCTATTTGATGATTTCTGCTGTGATAATACGAATGTCATTGAAGGGACGGTCGGTATTGTCTGTCCTTACTTCCTGAATCTTGCCGACGACACTTAAACCTTCGATGACTTCGCCAAAAACTGTGTATCCTCCGTCTAAATGTGGGGTACCACCCGTCTTTAGATATTCCTTTTTTATTTCGTCGGTGAATTTCACTGTTCCACGGCTACGTTGCTCTACTGCCTGGGTAAGTTTGTTTAATTCCTCCGATGAGAATGTACTTCCCCAAACGATATAGAATTGACTGCCGCTCGAATTTTTCTGGGGATTGACCATGTCGCCCTTTCTTGCAGCGGCAATGGCACCGCGTTTGTGGAAGATTTTTGGGAATACAATTTCCGCAGGAATGGTGTAGCCTGGGCCGCCATCTCCCAGACGGGTCTCTGCAGAGGCATTACGTGAATTGGGATCTCCGGTCTGTATCATGAAGTCCTTGATGACGCGATGAAACAGTATGCCGTCATAAAAATGTTCGTTGACTAATTTTATGAAATTGGCTTTGTGTAAAGGGGTCTCATCGTAAAGGGCGATGGTGATGTTGCCCTTGTCAGTTTTCAACAGGACCTTTGTTCGGTTGTCCGAATGGGGCTTGGCAGCTGTCCCTATAAACCAAAAACAAACTGCGACAATTGTCAGTATCAGGCGTTTCATACTCATTTAATGCTAACAGTTATATTAATGTATCCGCAAACTTAGTGTTTTTCTTTGAGGGAGACGGCAACTTGTTTGAAAAATTTTCAGTTAATAATGTGTTTTTCTTGTGTTTTTGAAAATTTACGGGAAAAATGTTGTTTTCGCAGAAAAATTTTTGTATAATATAAATAATTGAAATATAGATTGTTAAATCGAATTGTAAAAATAATTGCTCAAATTTTGGAAAAAAATATTGAAGTTGGTGGTGAATTGTGGAGAATTAATACTAATTTTGAATTTGCAATTTGTCCGATATGGGAAATAACCGTTTGATAGGAACCGTTGATGCGAAAGTAGACATGAAGGGAAGAGTATTCCTTCCAGCTATTTTCCGTCGTGTCCTTGGTGCAAGAGAAGACTATCGTCTTATCCTGCGCAAGGATATTTTTGAGGATTGCCTGGTTCTTTATACGGAAGAAGAATGGTATCGGCGTTTGGATGATTTGCGTTCCAAATTAAGTGTTTGGAATCAAAAGCATCAGGAGTTGTTCCGTAAATATGTAGCTGACGCCGATTGGATTGTCTTGGATTCAAGCGGACGTTTCCTGATACCGAAGCGTTATTTGAAGATGGCGTCTATTGAACAGGAAGTGACCTTTGTAGGGATGGATGACACAATTGAGATATGGAATCCAAGGAAACTTCTGTCCGAAAATACCGATTCTGTCGGTAAGGAATTGGAAAGTATAATGAATCAACCGACACTGTGAAGATGTCTGAGGATAAATATCATATTCCAGTGATGCTCCAGCCTTGCTTGGAAGGTTTGGATATTAACCCTGACGGGAAATATGTTGATGTGACCTTCGGCGGAGGCGGACATAGTAGGGCTATTCTGGAAAAATTGTCTCCACGTGGACATCTCTACAGTTTTGATCAGGATGCTGATGCTGAAAAGTGTGCCATGGCTGATGAGCGTTTTACATTTGTCAGAAGTAATTTCCGCTATCTGAAGAACTGGCTTCGTTATTATGACGCTATTCCTGTTGACGGGATTCTGGCAGACTTAGGGGTTTCCAGTCACCATTTTGATACGATGGAACGGGGATTTTCTTTCCGGGATAATGGTCCGTTGGATATGAGGATGAATCAGAGTGCGGAAGTGACAGCCGCTGATATAGTAAATCAATATAATGCCGAACAGTTGACTCAGGTCTTCAGTTGGTATGGCGAACTTCGCAATGCCCGACCACTGGCCAATGCTATCATACGAGACCGCCAGTTCAATGGTGAGATAAAGACGACAGAGCGACTGATGAAGGTTATCTGCAAGCAGTTGAATCCTGCCCGTGAGAAAAAAGATATGGCCAAGGTGTTTCAGGCTTTGCGTATCGAGGTCAATGATGAACTAAAAGTGTTGAGCAAAATGCTTGAGGCAGCTGTAGAGGTTCTTAAACCAGGAGGGAGACTCGTGGTGATGTCATACCATTCTCTTGAGGACAGGTTGGTGAAGAATTTTATGCGGTCTGGTAATTCACGAGGAGAGGTAGAGAAGGATTTTTATGGTCATCCCATCTCAGCTCTCCAGCAGTTAAAAGGTTGTCCGATTGAACCGACAGAAGTTGAAATTAATGCAAACAGTCGCAGTAGAAGTGCGAAATTAAGAATAGCTGTAAAGGTGTAATATGGCTGAGATAGAAGAAAAAGATCAATTAGAGCAAGAGCAGTATCAGGAATTCATTGTCGAGGATGGCGAAGATCAGCTCAATGCTGCCGAAGAGGCGGCGTTGGCGGCTGCCCAACCTCTCGATGAGGAAAAAGATAGCGAAGAGGCTTCTGTAAGAAAGATTGTTGACGCCTTTACCTCTGATGAGGATGAAGAGATACGCATTAACTGGTCGTTGCCCAGTGTGCTCGGCGGTGATATCCTTAACGCAAAGTGGTTCCGCAAACATGCTGCTCTTATACTGCTGGTTATAGCCTTGACCATTCTATATATTACCAACCGTTATGCTTCACAGCAGGAGATAATAAAAATAGATGCATTGAAAAAAGAATTGGCTGATAAGCGTTATGATGCTTTGACCCGGTCATCACAGTTGTTGCAGCGTTGTCGTGAAAGCCAGATAGAAGAGATATTGAAATCAATAGGAGACACAACATTGGGTGCGAATACAGAACCTCCCTTTGAAATAAAATTGAATGACTGATGAAACAGTTCCCGTATAAGTCAACTTTGAAACGCTACCGTATTCTGGCATTGTTTTTCACATTGCTGGCTCTTGCTATTATAGGTAAGGCTGCTTATACGATGTTTGTCAAGAGAAATTTCTGGGTTCAAGTTGGCGCACGCAAGGTAAAAGAGGACATTAAGATACCACCAACTCGGGGTAATATTTTTAGCGCTGACGGACAGTTGTTGGCCACATCACTTCCGGAGTATAAGGTTTTTATTGATTTTATCGTAAAAGACAGAGACAGTCTGACCCAGGTAAGAGCACAAAGATATCGGGACTCTATTTTTCACACAAAGTTGGATTCCTTGTCCGAAGGATTGAACAGGATATTCCCAGACAAGAAAGTCAGTTGGTTTAAGACCCATTTGCAGGAAGGATACGAGAAGAAAAGCCGTCATTGGGTAGTTTATCCTAACCGAATGTCTTACATGGATTATAAAGAGGTTCGTAAATTGCCATATTTGAATGAGGGCGTACTGAAAAGTGGCATTCATTCAGAAATATTCAACGAGACAAAGAAACCGTTTGGCTCTTTGGCCTCGCGTACATTGGGAGACATGTATCCTGGAAAGGACTCTGCCCGTTCGGGATTACAACTTGCCTACGATAGTATCTTGAGGGGTACACCAGGTATTTCCCACCGGCAGAAAATAAGAAGCAAGTGGCTGAATATCGTTGACGTGCCTCCTATCGATGGTGCCGATATTATGACAACGCTGGACGTTAAAATGCAGGATTTTGCTGAGAAGGCACTGATGGACCAGATGAAGGCAATAGATGCTATTGACGGTGTGGTCTTGCTGATGGAGGTTGAGACTGGCGATGTGAAGGCTATCGTAAATCTGTCGAAATGTAGCGATGGCAAATACAGGGAAAGGAGAAATATCGCCGTCAGCAATTTGATGGAACCGGGATCGGTATTCAAACCGATGTCTTTCTTGGTAGCCTTCAATGATGAAAAACTGAAAATTACAGACAGGGTAAATTGTGTCGGCGGTCAGAAAATGATGTATGGACGCAAAATGAAAGACCACAACTGGCACAGAGGCGGATATGGAGAACTGACGGCTTCAGAATGCCTTGAGTATTCGTCAAATATTGGTGTCAGTACTTTGATCGATAAGATATACCATAATTGCCCGGAGAAGTTCGTTGATGGAATCTATCGTCTGGGTGTGGCTGAGGATTTGAAATTGGAGATACCTGGCTATGCCCCTCCTGTAATACGCAGACCTCGTAAAGACAAGACTGGCAAGTATTGGGCTAATTGGTATAATACAGCCCTGCCTTGGATGAGTATAGGATATGAGACCCAGGTGCCACCTATCAGTGTGGTAAACTTTTATAATGGTATTGCCAATAATGGCAGGATGATGCGGCCCCGGTTTGTCACAGCTGCTATGCGTAACGGTGAAATTGTCCAGGAGTTCCCTCCGCAGGTGGTGCGTGAACAAATGGCTTCACCAAAGGCCATCAAGGACCTTCAAATATGCCTGCGACGTGTTGTTGGCCAGGGCTTGGGTAAAAAAGCTGGTTCGAAGTTCTTTAATGTTTCCGGTAAAACGGGAACGGCGCAGGTGTGGGCTGGCGGAGGAAAAACGGCTAATTTCCTGGTATCCTTTGCAGGGTATTTCCCGTCTGAGAGACCGCGTTATAGTTGTATGGTTTGCATGTTGAAACATGGCCTGCCTGCATCGGGTGGCGGACAATGTGGTCCTGTCTTCAAAAAGGTGGCGGAGATGGCAATGAAAAACACGATGAAACCGGAATTTGTTCTGGCTAAAGATACCCTTCATACGCATATCCCCGTAGTGAAGTCTGGCAATATGAAATTTACGCACGCAGTGCTGGAAGATTTAGGTATCAATTGTCGCTTGGAAGACAGTGGTGAATTGCCTGAATGTGGAAAAGTAGTGACAGAGAACAACAAGGTTGTCATGAAATCTCAGGCAATGCCGAAAGCATCCATTGTTCCTGATATGACGGGATTAGGTGCGAGGGATGCCGTCTTTATGGCCGAACGGTTAGGATTGAAGGTACAGTTGGAAGGAACTGGCATTGTCCGACAGCAGAGTTTGCCCTTTGGACATCACATCGTGAAGGGAGAGAAAATCATCTTGCGCCTGGGAATAACGAATGCCAAGGAGATACAAGAACCTTATAAAACAGACATCATACTGTTTGATACAACTCAGATAAAAACAGACACCTTAAAACAACCTGAACCATGAAATTGTCAGAGATACTCCTGAATGTTACTCCGATTGAAATAGTCGGTAGTGTTGATGTGGATGTGACGAATATCAATATAGATTCCCGTCAGGTTCAGCCTGAAGGTGTCTTCATCGCTGTATGTGGTACCCAGATGGATGGCCACCAGTTTATTCCGATGGCATTGGAGAAAGGAGCTTGTGTTATAGTCTGCGAGCGACTCCCGGAGAACATCATCAAAGGTATTACCTATGTGAGGGTAGAGAACACAGAAAGCATAGTTGGTATGCTGGCGACATCCTTTTATGGAAACCCGACATCAAAGCTGAAACTAATCGGTGTAACCGGGACAAATGGGAAAACGACAATAGCTACATTGCTGTACAAGATGTTTCTTGAATTTGGCTATAAGTGCGGACTTTGCTCCACGGTATGCAACTATATCAACGGCAGTCCTTATCCTACATCCCAGACAACTCCTGATCCGATTACACTAAACCGTCTGCTGGGCAAAATGGTGGAAGAAGGTTGTGAATACGCTTTTATGGAGGTCAGCTCTCATGCGATTTGTCAGAAGAGAATTGGTGGACTTCATTTCGTGGGAGGGATATTTACAAATCTCACGCGGGACCACATGGATTATCATAAGACCTTTGAGAATTACCGCGATGCGAAAAAAGCCTTTTTTGATCAACTTACACCCGATGCCTTCGCTGTTGTCAACGCAGACGACAAGAATGGTATGGTGATGGTGCAGAATTGTAAAGCTGTTGTAAAGACATACTCACAGCAACGTATGGCTGATTTCCATGCAAAGATATTGGAAATGACATTTCAGGGAATGGAATTAATGGTCAATGGAACGGAGGTACATATTCCGTTGGTTGGTAAATTCAATGTCTCTAACATGCTGGCTATTTATGGTACTGCCGTGATGCTGGGACGCTTGCCGGAGGAAATTCTGATGGTCTTGAGTACCCTGCATTCTGTGTCGGGACGCTTCGAGACACTGCATTCCCCCAAAGGCTATACAGCTATTGTCGACTATGCTCATACACCTGACGCTGTGGTAAATGTGCTGAATACTATCCATGAGGTGCTGAGAGGAAAAGGCAAGGTGTTGGTGGTCTGTGGTTGTGGCGGCAACCGTGACAAAGGAAAGCGCCCACAGATGGCTTTTGAAGCGGCGAAACTGGGTGATAGGGTAATACTGACAAGTGATAATCCTCGCTTTGAGGAACCAGAGGAGATAATCAAGGATATGCTTGAGGGTGTCCGGCAAGAACAGAAAAGCAAGGTGCTGACGAATGTTGACCGCCGGCAGGCTATCCAAACGGCATGCTGTATGGCCAATGCGGGAGATGTGGTCCTGGTGGCTGGCAAGGGACATGAGGATTATCAGGAGATAAAAGGTGTAAAATACCATTTTGACGACAAGGAAGTCCTTCGTGAGATATTTAGTAACGAATGAAAATAGCCGAATAATTGATTTTATAATATGCTGTACTATCTTTTTAGATTATTGGAGTCTGTCGGAGTGCCCGGTTCGGGAATGTGGAGTTATATTTCCTTCCGTGCCCTGTTGGCATTTATACTGGCTTTAATCATTTCTGCAACCTTTGGGGAGTATTTCATCAAATGGATGCGAAGCCATCATATCAGCGAGACCCAACGCGATGCATCTGTAGATCCCTATGGCGTCAACAAACAAGGGGTTCCTTCTATGGGCGGTGTTATAATTATTATGGCTGTATTGGTGCCTTGTCTTCTTCTGGGACGTTTGCGTAATATTTATCTGCTGCTGATGATGGTGACGACAATATGGTTAGGCGCCCTGGGATTCTTAGACGACTATATAAAAATCTTTAAGAAAAACAAAGAGGGATTGAACGGTTGGTTAAAGATTGCCGGACAGTTTGGAATAGGCCTTATTGTGGGTTTGACATTGTATCTGAGTCCCGATGCAGTAATACGGGAGAATGTTGAGGTCGTCAAGGATGGGCAGGTAACATGTACCCATAAATATGAAAACCATAAGTCAACCAAGACAACCATACCATTTTTAAAGAACAACAATTTGGATTACAGCTCTTTCTTTGAATTCTGTGGTCCTTATAAGCAGTCTGCAGGATGGATATTCTTTGTGTTTCTGACAGTTATTGTTGTTATGGCGGTATCCAATGGCGCCAATTTGAATGACGGTATGGATGGTATGACGGCGGGTAATTCTGCGATCATAGGTGTTGCTCTGGGACTGTTGTCGTATGTGTCAAGTCATATTGAATTTGCCGGCTATCTGAATATTATGTACATTCCTGGCACTCAGGAGTTGGTGATATTTGCGAGTGCTTTTGTGGGGGCGTTGATAGGTTTCCTGTGGTATAATGCTTTTCCGGCTCAGATATTTATGGGTGATACGGGAAGCTTGTCCATAGGTGGCATAATAGGTGTCTTTGCGGTCATTATCCATAAGGAATTGCTCCTCCCGTTATTGTGTGGTGTGTTCTTTGTGGAGAGTCTAAGTGTGATATTGCAGACAACCTATTTCAAGAAAGGCAAACGCCTGGGACGTAAACAACGTGTGTTCAAAAGGACTCCTATCCACGACAATTTCCGTGTTCTTCCTGAACAGATGGACCCTGAATGCCATTATATGTTCCCCAAATGGCCAAAGAACAGTTTTCATGAAGCGAAGATAACGACGCGCTTCTGGATTGTCACAATGATTTTGGCGGCAGCGACAATTATAACATTGAAAATCAGATAACAAAATGTCCAAGATAGTTGTATTAGGCGGTGGAGAAAGTGGTTGGGGCGCAGCCGTTCTTGCCCAGAAAAAGGGTTTTGACGTGTTCCTCTCGGATAGTGGAAACATCAGTGAGAAATATAAGAATCTTCTCAATCAGTATGGAATCAAATGGGAAGATGGAGGACATACCGAAGAATTGATTCTGGATGCCGATGAGGTCATCAAGAGCCCGGGCATTCCTGGCAATGCCTCAATCGTGTTGAAGTTACAGGCCATGAATATCCCCATTATCAGTGAGATAGAATTTGCCGGTCGTTATACCAATGCTAAAATGTTATGTATCACGGGCAGCAATGGCAAGACAACGACAACATCCCTGACATATCACATCCTTAAAACGGCAGGCTATAACGTGGGACTTGCTGGAAACATTGGACGTAGCCTTGCGTTTCAGGTCGCAGAGGAGAACTATGATTATTATGTTATTGAGCTAAGCTCTTTCCAACTTGACAATATGTATGACTTCAAGGCAGATGTTGCTGTATTGTTGAATATCACCCCGGATCATCTGGACAGATATGACAATAACATGCAGAATTATATTGATGCCAAGATGCGCATTGTTCGGAACCAGACTGAAGAGGATGCCTTTGTGTATTGGATGGACGATCCGATAATAAGCCGCGAATTAAAGAAGTATGGCATAAAAAGTCGTCTCTGTCCTTTCTCTGAGATCAAGAAGAACGGTTCTATCGGTTATCTTGAGGATGGACAGTTCGAGATAGAATATCCTGAGCCTATCAATATGGAGCAGGAGGGATTAGCTCTCCAGGGAACCCACAACCTGTACGACTCCCTGGCTGCGGGTATATCTGCCAATCTGGTGGGAGTTGACGGAAAGGTCATTTGTCAGTGCCTGCATGATTTTAAAGGCGTGGAGCATCGTCTGGAGAAAGTGGCCACCGTGAATGGGGTGTTGTATATCAATGATTCAAAGGCAACCAATGTGGACGCATGCTATTATGCCTTGGAAAGTATAAAAACGCCTATTGTGCTGATCTTGGGAGGTAAGGATAAGGGAAATGATTACAATGAGATAAAAGACTTGGTACGCAAGAAGTGTCGTGCGCTGGTATATCTGGGCGCAGACAATCAGAAACTGCATGATTTCTTTGATGGCTTGGGACTTCCGGTGTCCGACACCCATAGCATGGCAGATTGTGTGTCAGAATGTTACCGGCTGGCTCAGCCAGGCGATACCGTTTTGCTCAGTCCTTGCTGTGCCAGTTTTGATTTGTTCAATAACATGGCTGAGCGTGGCCGTATGTTTAAGGATTTGGTACATCAATTAGATAAATCGTAGGATAATATATGGAGTTAACGGAGCAGAAAAATAAAAACCGCTATATACATACTTTGTTTCATGGCGACCCGGTAATATGGATTGTATTCTTTTTGCTGTGTGCCATTTCTGTGATAGAGGTGTATAGTGCGACAAGTACCTTGAGTTATAAGGATGGTCATTATTGGACGCCTGTTGTCAAGCACTCAATGTATTTGCTTGTGGGGTTTGTAATAGCTTTTCTTGTACACAATATTCCGTGCAGATGGTTCAAACTCTACCCGCTTCTGTTTATTCCTGCTTCGTGGTTGTTGCTGATAATGGTTCCTTTTGTGGGTGAGACGATAAACAACGCCCGCCGTGTCATCCAGATTTTCGGCATCCCGGTTCAGCCGTCGGAACTGGCCAAGGGGGCAATTGTTATAGCAGTGGCTGTGATATTGTCGGTTACCCAGACACCGAAAGGCGCCGATAAGCATGCGTTCAAATATATATTGTATCTTACTGTGCCGACATGCGCCATTATCGCTCCGGAGAATTTCTCGACAGCCGCCTTGTTGTTCCTTGTTGTGCTGCTGATGATGTTTATCGGACATGTGCCTTTGGTTCAGATCGGGAAACTGTTGGGCATACTGTCTATAGCTGCAGTCTTGGGCGGAGGCGTCATGATGATGGTACCGGAGAAAACACTCGATGTGGTGCCGATGGGCCATCGTATATCTACATGGAAACACCGGTTGACGAAATTCACAGACCACTCCGACTCAAAGACAAAGGAGATTGCTCCTGAAGATTATGATATGACCAACAATGCCCAGGTGGCTAACTCTAATATTGCCATAGCGACAAGCAATATTATTGGTAAGATGCCGGGAAATTCGGTACAACGTGATTTCCTTAGTCAGGCATACTCTGATTTCATCTACTCTATAATTATAGAGGAACTGGGCTTGGCCGGTGGTGCAGGAGTGGCATTATTGTATATCATCCTGTTTTTCCGCGCCGGGAAAATAGCACGACAATGTGAACGCAATTTCCCGGCATTCCTGGTGATGGGCTTGTCCCTGTTGTTTGTTATCCAGGCAATGGTAAATATGTGCGTGGCGGTTGGATTAATGCCTGTCACGGGACAACCATTGCCGCTGATAAGCAGGGGTGGCGCATCAACAATTGTGAATTGTGTCTATATTGGTATGATGCTGAGTGTAAGCCGTTTCGCAAAGCGCCGGGAGGAACCGGCAACCGTCAATGAAAATAATGATGTCGTGAATGAGGCTGAGTTTCAGAGAACAGAAGGGATAGAATAATCAGGATATGGCAAAAAACAAGTTGATGTATGTCTGTGACCAGTGTGGCTACGAGTCGGTACAGTGGATAGGAAAATGCCCGTCTTGCAAGGCATGGAATACTTTCAAGGAATTCCGGGTGCCAACAGAATCGATGCCCAAGACCCCTGTCGTGAAATCGGGGATGGAAGGTAGTAAGACATCTTCTGTAAAACTCCTGTCATCCGTCAAGGTGACGGCGCAACAACGTATAGATACTGGTGATACGGAACTCAACAGGGTGTTGGGGGGCGGTATAGTACCAGGCTCCCTGATTCTTCTGGGCGGAGATCCGGGAATAGGCAAATCCACATTGTTGCTTCAGCTGGTTCTCAGGCTGCGTCAGTTAAAAGTCCTTTATGTCAGCGGCGAGGAGAGTGAGAGCCAGATAAAACTAAGGGCTGACAGATTGGGTGAGAGCAATACGGCGTTGGAGTCTGATAATTGCTATATCCTGTGTGAGACGTCTTTGGAGAAAATATATGAGTATGCACAGCAACTGAAACCTGATTTAATGGTGGTGGATTCCGTTCAGGCCATATCTTCGGAACAGGGTGATGCATTCCCGGGAAGTCCTTCTCAGGTGAGGACCTGTACCGTGTCACTGCTGCGGTTTGCCAAGGATACAGGGATACCTGTATTTCTGATAGGCCACATCACTAAGGATGGCTCTCTTGCTGGTCCTAAAATATTGGAGCACATTGTAGATACTGTTCTGCAGTTTGAGGGCGACCGCCAGTATTTCTATCGGGTATTGCGCAGTTTGAAAAACCGCTTTGGCAGTACGGATGAATTGGGAATATATGAGATGCGTGAAGGCGGATTGCAAATCGTATCCAATCCCTCTGAGATGTTACTGAACAGAGATAATGAGGGTATGAGCGGTGTGTCTGTTGCCTCTGCCATAGAGGGTGCACGCTCATTACTGATTGAGACGCAGGCTCTGGTTAGTACAGCTGCTTATGGTACACCACAGCGCTCTGCTACGGGCTTTGATACCCGCAGGCTGAATATGCTTCTGGCTGTATTGGAGAAAAGGGTATTCTTCAAACTTGCCCAAAAGGATGTTTTCCTGAATATAGCTGGAGGAATAAGGGTATCTGACCCTGCAATAGATTTGTCTGTCATCGCTGCCGTTTTGTCAAGCAATGCGGACTATCCTGTTGCCAAGTCAACGGCCATGGCTGGTGAAGTGGGACTGAGCGGTGAGATACGTTCTGTGACACGTGTGGCCCAGCGCATAGCAGAGGCGGAACGTCAAGGCTTCAGGCACTTTATATTACCTCAAATGAATTTACGCGCATTGGATACTAAAAAAATAAAAATCGATCTTGTGCCTGTGTCCAATGTCAAGGAGGCTTTGAAGAACTTGTTCGGAAGCGAGAGATAAGATGCAGAGGGATATTGAATTGAGGATTGACCCCCAAACGGCTGGCGTGTCTTCTCTGTTGAGGAAAGTGGCAGCGCAAGAGGCTGGTGTCTCATCTGACGATATCCTGGCGGTAAGGGTTTTGAGGAAAAGTATTGATGCGCGACAGCACAGAATATTCATTAATGTGACTGTCCGTCTGTATATTAATGAGCCGGCTCCATCACTTGACTATGAACGGGTGGATTATCCCGATGTCGCTGGCAGGCCTGCGGTGATTATAGTCGGTGCAGGTCCTGCGGGACTCTTTGCCGCTCTGCGGTTGATTGAGCTGCGGCTGAGACCTGTTGTGCTGGAACGGGGTAAGGATGTACACTCACGCAGGAAAGACATCGCCTTGATATCCCGCCAGCATGTTGTGAACCCAGAGAGCAATTATGCCTTCGGCGAAGGAGGGGCAGGGGCTTTTAGCGATGGGAAGCTCTATACACGAAGTACAAAAAGAGGTAATGTCGGGAAAATCCTGAATGTCTTCTGCCAGCATGGAGCCGACACTTCAATATTATACGAAGCTCATCCTCATATCGGAACGGATAAATTGCCGGGAGTGATAGAGGCTATGCGCAATACCATTATATCGCATGGCGGTGAGATCCATTTTAATACATGTGTTAAATCTCTGGTTATTAAGGATTCTCAAGTGCGCGGCGTTACAACGGCTGCCGGGGAGGAATTCCTTGGGCCGGTGATTCTCGCAACAGGTCATTCGGCAAGGGATGTCTATCGTTTTTTGAACGCACAGAATGTGCGGCAGGAGATAAAAGGCATAGCTGTTGGGGCGCGCTTGGAGCATAGCTCGCAGTTAATAGATGCGATGATGTATCATAACGCCCAGGGCAGGGGCAAATACCTGCCTGCAGCAGAATATCGTATGTCAGCGCAGGTGGATGGCAGGGGCGTTTATAGTTTCTGTATGTGCCCGGGCGGTTTTGTGATTCCGGCGGCATCAGGGGCACATCAGCTGGTGGTCAATGGCATGAGCCCCTCTGGGCGGAATTCCAGATGGAGCAATTCGGGCATGGTGGTGGAAATGCGACCTGAGGATTTGGGCGAGAAGTCTCTTAGTGATTTTATGTCCCAGATGCTCAAAGATGAAATGTTCTCAGCAGGACATGAGGACTGGAAGGAAGAGAATAATCCTTTAAGGATGATGTACTTCCAGGAAGCGTTGGAGTATGAGTGCTGGAGACAGGGCAATCGCATGCAGACATCACCCTCTCAGCGAATGACCGATTTCGTGAATGGCCGACTCTCAGCCGAAGCGTTGCCGGAAAGTAGCTATTCTCCCGGTGTGACGGCAAGTCCTCTCCATTTCTGGATGCCTCGCTTCTTGACCTACCGTTTGCAGGAAGGATTTAGGAAGTTTGGGAAAACCTATCATGGATTTCTCTCTCGGGAGGCGCTGATGCTGGCTGTCGAGACAAGGACATCCTCTCCGGTCCGGATCCCCCGTGATAGGGAAAAACTCTCACATGTGACCTTGTCGGGACTGTATCCTTGTGGCGAAGGGGCAGGTTATGCAGGAGGAATTGTTTCTGCTGCAATCGATGGCGAGAGATGTGCTGAGGCATTAGCAGGAGATATCTGAAGCTTCCGGCTAATGAGGATGTTGGCCCATATGATCCCAATAGACCCACTGGGCCCAATAGGAAATAGCCCCTCCCATCCGCCCCATTGCCCCCATTCGCCCCATAGTGCTCTTAGCCATACCTCTTTCCTTCCAATAAATGGATCAGGCTGAAAAATATTGAAAAAAAGAGATATTTTATGCTGATATTTAAGCTGTAATTCAGGAAAGATTTATTATTTTTGCATTATAAGGTTAATTGTATTCTTTAAGAAGAATGAATAAAGGTTTGAGAGTGATTATCAGTGGCGGTGGCACAGGGGGCCATATCTTTCCCGCCGTGTCAATAGCAGGGGCGCTGAAAGCCCAATATCCTGACATAAAAATACTTTTTGTAGGCGCAGAGGGACGCATGGAGATGAAACGTGTTCCCGAGGCGGGCTATGAGATAAAGGGCCTGCCCGTAAGTGGCTTTGACCGCAAGAATATGCTGAAAAATTTCAAAGTTGTTTATCAGGCGATAACAAGCAGGATGCTGGCAAAGAAAATAATCAAAGAATTTGACCCCATGGTAGTAGTGGGTGTCGGAGGTTATGCGAGTGGTCCTACTTTGAGCGCTGCTGAGGCTATGGGAATACCTACCCTGCTGCAGGAGCAGAACTCCTATGCAGGTGTGACCAATAAGCTGCTGGCGAAGAAGGCTGACCTTATTTGTGTGGCCTACGATGGTATGGAGAGATTCTTCCCGGAGGAAAAGATTCTTTTTACAGGCAATCCTGTACGTCAGGAACTGAAAGATGTGAATATCTCTCGGGAACTGGCTATTAAGAGTCTGGGGATGAATGA